>JAYKHH010000051.1:0-3213 GCA_035285265.1 Leptolyngbyaceae cyanobacterium
AGTAGAGAAACCAACGCTGAACGGGGAGTAAGGCTTGATCGAAGTGGCGGGCGATCGCTCCTTCTGCACCCACCAACGCCTGAGCATCGGTGGCAAAGGCTTGAGGGGTGCCTCGAAACAGGTTACGGGGAAACTGATCCAACAGGATCGCCAGGGCTAGAGATCCCTGGGCAGAAACTGTCCAACTCTCTAAGGCTCCAGCGGCGGCTTGCTCATAGGTTTTCTGGAAGCGGGTTTGGACTTCCTGATCAAAGGTGGGATCTTTGATAAACCACACCTTACGGCTCGTGCCATAAAAGTCGGATTGGGGTGAACCAAACCAGAAATCTAGAATTTCCTCAATTTCCTCGACCTGAGCCATCACCACCTCCGCTACGACATTCCCACTTACCGTTCGACCCCCTTCGACAAGCTCAGGGAGCACGGCAACCGTTCGACAGGCTCATGGCAACCGTTCGGGCTGAGCTTGTCGAAGTCCCTAAAGCCCCAAATCCACCGCAATCCGATGGGCACAGGCAAACCCTGAAAAGGCCACCGCATTTAAGCCTTGCCCTGGAAAGGTGCTGTCTCCTACACAATAGAGTCCAGGGATGGCCGTGCGATTGAAGGGCATTCCCAATAATCCCAGCAGCTTTCGGGTAGGAACGGGGCCGTAGGTGCCATCTTGACGATTCAAGAATCGCCGATGGGTGCGCGGGGTGCCAACTTCTTGATAGTCCAGATATTGCCCTAGGTTGGGGAAGATTTGTTCGAGTCGAGCCACGATTTGCGCGGCAGCAGCTTCCTTCTTCTCGGCATAGGCACTAGGGGAGAGGCTCTGCCAATCTGCGATCCAGTTGGGGGTAAAGGCGTGAATAATATGATGGTCGGGCGGCGCTAGGGTCGGGTCTAAGAGGGTCGGGATCGAGACAAAGAGGGTGCCGCCCCCGGCTTCCATTTGCTGCCAATCTTCTAAAAGAATGTGGTGACATTCAGTGCCAATGGGTAGGGCTGCGGCCTGCACCCCCAGGTGCAGACTCAGGAAACTGGGGGATTTCTGGTAGCGCTGCTGCCATTTCTGCTCCGATCGGGGCATAGCAGACGGCGGGAGCAGTTTCTCAAAGGTATCCCAGCGGGTGGCGTTGGAGACGATACGCTTGGCACGGTAGACTTGCCCAGAGGCGAGTTGCACCCCGACAGCTCGTCCTTGCTCTTGCACAATTTGGGTAACTCTAGCTTTGTACTGAATGTAGCTTCCTGCCTTTTCCAGACCTTCCACAAGCTTTTGAGCAATCTGACCGACTCCGCCCTTGGGGTAGTTAATGCCTCCGTAATGGCGATCGCTAAATACCATTCCTGCATTAATCATCGGCGTGCGATCTGCGGGCACCACTGACCAGCAGTAGCACTCCATATCAATAAACTTCAGCAAATCCGGGTCATGAATGTAGCGTCGGGCAATGTCTCCGGCATTTTGCGGTAGATACTTGACTAACCCCAAGCAACTGAGGGGATGCTGGAAAAATACCCGTGCTAAGTATCGGGGTTCCTCCAGGGACAACAGTTCCATGCTATTGAGGCAATTGAAGACCCGCCAACATTCGTCATAAAACTGACGAATCCCTTGCTTTTCGTGGGGGAAATGCTCAGTCAGTTCTTGCAAGAATTTCTCATAATCTCGATGGACTTTTAAGTCCAAGCCGTTGGGCAGATGGTAGTGAATCTGAACGGCATCGGGAACAGTTTCCAGACTAACACCCACCGCTTGGAGTGCCCTTGTTAGAAGATTGGTCGTCCCACGAAACTGCTTCTCACTCTCGTCGATGCCTCCAAACCCAAAGATCATGGAAGCTCCGACATCAAAGCGATAGCCCTCCCGTTCAAAATAGCCAGAACTGCCCCCCGGAATGATGTAGCTTTCCAGAACTAAGACCTTGGCTCCTTTTGCGGCCAATTGGGTGGCAGTGACTAACCCGCCAATGCCAGAGCCAATCACAATTACATCAAACTCTGATGGGAGAGGGGTTTCAGGGCGATCGCCCGTTGTTGCAAATTCTTGAGTCGTAGCAGCAGGGATAGACACAGCAGCCCAAATAAAAACTATCTTCTTTAGTGTATCTGAGGGCGATCGCTGGATTCGCAAACTGGATGGAAGATAGGGATAGCTTTGTGGTCTATATCAACAGCCTTAAAAAAAGCAGGGGACTAGGCTGTCACTACACGACTAGTCCCGCTGGCTGAATCCTCAGAGAGGAGAACACTGAAAATCACTATAGGACTTATCAAGAATCTATGTCAACTATTATTGAAAGTAATTCCTAGCAATTTTTCCAGAGCACCTTCCGTTATGTAGTTGGATGGGACTTGCCCCAACCAGTATGATGGGCGCATCGGGTTCTTCCCTAAAAGCCATGATCAACGAGCCAAAGAAAACTACGAGCAGGCGCAAACCTGCGGCATCAACGAGCAAAGCGTCACCCGTCTATTTCCTTTCCTTGACAGTGGAGAGAGTTCTTTGCTTTAAGGATCGGCAAGTTCTTGACCTCTCTGATGGCAAGGGCAATCCAGCCCAGTGGACGGTAATCTTAGGCAATAACGGAGTTGGCAAGACCACACTGCTACGTTGCTTAGCTGGCATGGAATTTCAGGAAGAGTTTTGCTACGTCGATGATAGAGGAGAATCTTGGGGTACTCCTTTAATAGGCGGTGATTACTCCGATCCCCTTTCAATGTGGCATGAGTTGGAAGTAATGGAGAAATACGCTGCTCAGATTGATGCCCAAGTCGCTGACAATGCTCTTCTTTCGTCTGTGAGAATGACAGGCAACATTGGCAAAAGAAATCAACCGAAATTTCAGAAAGATGAGATCAAGGTAAGCGTAGGCTATGAACCCACTCTTTACCCACTTCAGCAACTTCGAGGATTAATCTGCTATGGATACGGAGCAACACGCAGAATGGGAGATGCGTCTCTAAGTGAGAGTCTTGCTTCAGAAAGTTCAGAAAGTTTGTTTTCAGATACAGCTTTGCTGCTCAATGCAGAAGAGTGGTTATTGCAAACTGATTATGCTGCTCGTTCTGCTTCTGGAACCATGCGTGATCGCTTCAACAACCAACTGAATCAAATTATTGAAGTCTTGAAACGGATTCTGCCAGAAATCGAAGATATTCGCATTGCACCAGCAGACGAAGATCGTCCACGTCCGAGGGCAGAATTTTTGACCCCCTATGGTT
>JAYKHH010000052.1:0-3077 GCA_035285265.1 Leptolyngbyaceae cyanobacterium
AAAGGGCGTTTCCCGAGGAACAACCACTAACTTGCGCCCCTCCTTTAACTGTACATCCGCTGCTCGTTCTAGGAGATCTGAGCTTAGCCCTGTAGCCAGCTTGGCAACCGTGCTCATACTACAGGGGATCACCAGCATTCCTAAGGTACGGAAGGAACCACTGGCAATGTTGGCTCCCACGTCGCCCCAAGGATGACAAGTCAGCTTTCCACCCGCCGTAACTCCTGCTTGTTGCCGCCAAAACTGTTCCTGTTGCAGGGGTTCCGGTGGCATCCGGATATTTTGCTCTGCCTGCCAAACCATATAGACTGACTTGGAGGCTACCAACTCGATCGCATAATCGCTCTGCAACAAATACCTGAGGGCACGCACTGCATAGATCAAGCCGGATGCCCCAGAAACAGCCAAGATTAGGGGGGGAGAGGGAAGGGTGTTAGGCACGATTTATTCGTTCTCAAACCCTGACTCTGAGGTGTTGGGTTGCAGCTCTTCCGTATCGTCCTCCGAAGCTTCGCTACCCCCTCCCACGGCAATTAGGTCAATCTGTTGGCGGTAATAATCCACACTCTTGACTTGCACATCGACGCGATCGCCCAAACGATATTGCTTGCGATTTTTGCGTCCCACTAACTTTTGTTGGCGAGAGCGATACTCATACCAATCATCTTTCAAGGAGCTGACATGAACCAGTCCTTCCACCAGCAAATCCTCGATTTCGACAAAGAAGCCGTAGGACTGCACCCCTGTGATTAAGCCTTGGAACACTTCTCCCGTGTGGGCCTTCATAAATCCAGCTTTCTTTAAGCCTTCCAGATCTTCCTCAGCCTCCTGAGCAATCTTTTCCCGTTCACTCAGATAACTGGCTACGGTCACAAAATGGGCTTCAAACTCCTGTTGAACTTCGGGAGGTAGGACGTTCCATTGAATCTTGCCATGACAAGAACTGTGGCGGAGATTTACCGTTTCCTTGGTGCGGCTAGATCGGCGATCGCGACCTTGGCTAAACACAGCCTGTAAGACCCGATGCACCAATAAGTCTGGATAGCGCCGCATTGGTGAGGTAAAGTGCGTGTAGCCTTGGTCTAACCCTAAACCAAAGTGAGGTCGAGCCGTAATGCTATACACAGCAGGCTTCAAAGTTTCCAGCAACAAGTAAGTGAGCACCTTCTCCGTTTTAGAGGCCGCAAACTGCTGGGTAAATGCCTGGTAGTCGCGGGGTTGAATATGCTCTTCCTGCCCTAGAGACAACTCAATCCCCATATTGCTGGCTAGCTTCATCAGTTCCTGAACTTCGGTCAGATTAGGCGTGGGATGCACGCGATAGATGCCGGGGACTCCTAATGCCTGCAGGTGTGAGGCAACCGTTTGGTTTGCCAGCAGCATAAACTCCACCACCATTGAGCGAGCAAATAAGGGAGAGGAAACCACCACTGCGCCTAGCGCCCCCTCATCATCGTAGTGAAATTTTGTATCCGGGAGATTGAGATCAAAGGCTCCCCGTTGTCGTCGTTGAACTTTGATGGCCTGACTCAAGCCATAGAGCTGGTCTAGCATCTCGAAGGTGGAGGTAAACGCCTGGATTTCCGATGGCAGATCCGCGAGAAACTCTTGGCGCTCTAGAATTGTCTGAACCTGTAAGTAGCTGAGTTGGTGATCCACCCGAACGACCGTAGGCTGAATTTCAAACTCCACCACCTGCCCATTGGCATCAATGGAAAACAATACAGAAATTGCAGTTCGGTCTACCCCAGGCAATAAACCACCGATCTGAGAGAGTTGTTCCGGGAGCATGGGCAATGTCTGATCACCCAGATAGACTGAGGTACCTCGCTTTTGCGCCTCCTGATCCAAGGCTGAACCAGGGATGATGTAAGGGGAAATATCGGCAATGTGTACTCCCAGTTGCCAAAGACCCGTCGTGGTTTTCTCTAGGGTGATCGCATCGTCACAACCATCGCCACTGGTTAAGTCCTCACCGGCCTTGAGGGTAAGGGTGAGCAGATGGCGTAGATCCAGGCGATTCTCTAACGCTACTGACTGTGTCTGCTGAGCCAGTGCCTCAGCCGCTTCTAGAACCGTTGCAGGGAATTTGCGGGGCAAATCATATTTGCAAGAAACAATATCCGTATCTGCTGCTGATTGGGCATCACTTCCTAATACTTGAGTCACCTTGCCAAGCGGGGGATATTGCCCCAAGGGATAACGGAGCACTTCTACGTGGACTAGATGATCAATAGTCTCCGCTAAGTTGGTTTGGTTGTCCGTTAGATCGAGTTCAAACAGAAGGCGATCATCTAAGGGAACTGCGCGATAACTTTGTTCTGCTTGTTTGACCCGTGCTAGGACGGACGTATTGGCTCGTTCTAGAATCAAACGCACCTCTCCTTCAGGGGAACGCCGCCGACTCCCTTCCTTGGTGACCTTCACTAAAACGTGATCGCCATTCCAGGCCGTGCTGAGGTGGCTCTCCCGAATATAAACATCCTCTGCCCCTTCTACATCTTGAATCGCAAAACAAAAGCCTTTGCTAGAGCAGCGGAGTTTACCTTCGACGACTCCCTCTTCCACAGTTTTACGATATTTTCCTCGATCCTTGACTAAAACCCCAACTTTCTCTAAGGCATCCAAGGCAATCTGGAGTTTGCGGAGACTGATCTCATCTTCACACCCCAATTTCTTCTCTAGAACCTTGGGAGCAATCAGTTTATCGTCTGTAAAGTTTGCTAGCAGGGCGGCGATCGAAAATTCCATGAAGCGATAAATCCTTGTGGCTTAATAACTGAAACCTATACCTATCCAGTGTTCTTAGTAACGTTGACCGGTCACAATATAAGCAACTCGCTGACCAATGTTAGTAGCATGGTCTGCCATTCGCTCTAGGTGACGGATCACCAGAACCATGAGCACGATTGGCTCTACAACGCCTTGAATGTTCCTTTGATGGGCTAACAGGTTGTAAAGCGATTCGTAGTCTGAATCTACTGCATCGTCTTTAGCCTTAACGCCTAAACCAGACTCTGCATCCAAATCAGACAGTGCCGCCAAACTCATGGCTAGCATCGCTCTACAGCGATCTA
>JAYKHH010000053.1:0-4864 GCA_035285265.1 Leptolyngbyaceae cyanobacterium
CAAGCCTCAGCCTGAGCAGTTGGATAAAGGCAAATGAGGCCATTGGGTTGATCTTGATAACAGGTGGCGACAACCAAAAGGGATTGCTGGTGACTTTTAATCACCTGGGCAGTGCGATACAAGCTAAAAGAGTCAGCCGCTGGCAATTGGGGAGCCTCCCTCAGTAAATCTACTGACTTGGGTAGCTCTATGAGCGGAGACTCCACAATCACAGGTTCCAGCAGGGTGAGGGCTTGACTGAGGTGCTCCTGATCAGAAATGTTTAGCTCTTGACCTAGTTTAGAGGCTAGTCCAGATTCCTGACGATACTCTGCCACCACTTTGACGGTAGAGTGATTGGCTTGATAGGAGCAAATAATACAGTGGTTTACATTGAGAGCAGTTCCCAAGCCATGAACTGTTTGCTGCCAGATAGTATCCAAGTCCAAGGTACGGCGGATACTCCAAGCAATTTGGGTAAGCAGATTTTGGTAGTGCTCAGCAGGAAGCGGTGGCATCCGGCATCCTGTTTTTTCAGAATGCTGAATACCGGAGACCAAGTCTAGAGGCAACTGGGAAGGGATCTGGGAATTAGCAGAAAAAGTCATCAGACTATGACTCAAATACAGGTCTAACTGTCATCGGATCTGTCTGAGCAGAGATAACTCACCAGCTTGTCTGAGAGCTATGCCCGATGGAGGTTAATCATTCCATTCTCCCCTGGGAGGAACTGGAGGATTTCTCTGGGGGGTGCGAGTGAGGTCATCATCCCGAAGGGTTTCACCTTTCAACCATTGCCGAATGGCCACTTCAATAATTTTACTGGGATCATTTGTGAGATGGGTAATCTGGTCTAATAAGTCCGAGTCAAGTCGGATAGAAAGTTCCACTTTGTCCGATGACGACGGGGATTGAAGAGACTCAACAACAGATTCGTTCATAGTAAGAAAAAATAACCCAATTGCAGCAAACTTTAGGACAGAAAGGCTCTGTCCTATCAATACATTCCACAGAGCGAGCAAGAATTTCTGGAAATGAAGTGGATCTTAACGCTCCACCCTAGTTTTGCATCCTTTACAGTGAATTGTACATGCTGCGCTTCGCGCTACTAGGGTATAAATCTAGAATTCATGAAAATCAGGGCTACCCTTGATGAACCCAAGATCAAGGGCAGTCTAACAATCGGCCATTTAGGGTTGGATTCCAATGACAGGGAACCATAATATACGCAAAAATACGCAACTATAGTTTTGGAGTTGGAGCGATCGCTTGTTAGACCGCGATCGAGATTGGGGATTCTAGAGGGGAATCTATTGGCTGTTGGGTAAAGGCAATGCTGAGAGTCTCTTTGTTGACTGCTGTCCTATCTGCCAGTTTGACGGCACTCCTATTCCCGGTTACCACCAGCGCTCAAGCCAGTGCAGGCTGTTTCATGCGGGGTCTATCCGGTAGAACCGTCCCTTTAACTCATCTTTGTCCTAGCCCAATCCACGCCCCTGCTTCCTCACCATCCCAGTTTACTGTTCCCTCGTTTACTGTCTCTTCGTTGACTGTTTCTTCTCAACCCCAAGTCTTTCAAGCCAAGATCAAACGTCGAGAAGGGAGAACTCCAGTCATTGAGGTCACTTTCAACGGGAAGCAGCCATTTGAGATGATTGTGGATACGGGAGCCAGCGGCAGTGTGATTACCCAAGCGATGGCAAAAGCGCTAGGAGTCGTGCCAGCCAAAAAGGTTAAGTTTAATACCGCAACTGCTAAGGAGGTAGAAATGCCCTTAGGTCGAGTTCGCGCAATGGCAGTGGAGGGCGCGATCGCCCAGAATGTATGGGTGGCGATCGCGGGCCCAGAACTAGAAATTGGACTCCTGGGACACGATTTTTTTGGGAATTACGACATCACAATTAAGCAAGATATCGTAGAATTCCGCATCCGCTGAATGATTAAGAGAAACCTTAACGAGAAGCTAGAAGACTATTTATGGCTTTAGCATGAAGCCTTGGACATTTTTTGTGTCCTTTTCTAGCGGAGTCGAATAGTCCCTATCGAACTACAGGATTCATCTATGAAAAGATTCGCACCCTTGAGCCTGATTGCTACTACTCTCGTTCTGGGAACTCAACTGGTCGGAACTCCTGAAGCTAAAGCCCACCATAATGCCGTTCATACTGTAGAACAGACTGTGGTTAAGCAAGCGCAGGCCACAGCAGAACAAGCCCCCGCAGCCTCTGAGACTCTACCAATTTTAGCGGTTGGCGGAATTATTGCAGTAGGTTTTGCAGCATTCTTTGGAACCCACTGGGTTGGACGTAAATCCTAGGCATCCATTATCAAAATCCTAGGGGCACCCCTGGTGGTTACCCCTAACGTTCCTCATCCCTCTCTTAACCTTGATAGCGTCCTGGCTGGAAATCCCCTAAGACACCTCTACCGGAGAGAGGGTAACAGCATCAGGAGGATTAAACACCTCTAGACCAGGGTTATTGGCTGTTTCGGAGACCAGAAGACTTAGTTGCGGGGCGAGGGCTGCTTGCACGAATCCCTTAAAGAGAGGATGGGGCGCACTAGGCCGCGACTGAAATTCTGGGTGGAATTGGGTGGCAATAAAAAAGGGATGACTGGGTAATTCAATAATTTCTACGAGTCGTCCATCGGGAGAGGTGCCGCTGACTACATACCCAGTTTCCATAAAGCGGGTGCGGTAGGCATTGTTAAACTCATACCGGTGGCGGTGGCGTTCGTAAACCACTTCCTCACCATATAACTTTAATGCCAAGGTATTGGGAGACAGGCGACAGGGATAGAGACCCAGGCGCATGGTGCCGCCTAAATCAACAACATCCTGCTGCTCTGGCAAGAGGTTGATGACCGGATTCTGAGTGTGGGGATTGAACTCAGCACTGTTAGCATCCTCTAATCCTGCTATCTGGCGTGCCCATTCTATAACTGAGCACTGCATTCCTAAGCACAAACCGAGGAAGGGGATCTGGTGTTGACGGGCGTAGGTGATCGCTGAAATTTTGCCATCGACCCCACGAATTCCAAAGCCTCCGGGTACGAGCAACCCATGAATTCCTTGTAGGTACTGCTCTGGGCCATTGGCTTCGATGTCCTCTGAATTAATCCAACGTAGGTTTAGCTCACAGTTCATCGCGATCGCCGCATGTTTCAAGGCTTCCACCACAGATAGGTACGCATCCGTTAACCGCACATACTTACCCGCGATCGCAATTTCTAACTGTTGGGTCGGTCGATACAAGCGATCCACCATCATTTGCCACTGGGTTAAGTCAGGATAGCGCGGCTCTAACTGCAACAGATCTAGAGCTTGATGGGCTAAGCCTTCTCGTTCTAACATCAAGGGCACTTCATAGATACTGCCTGCATCTTGGCAGGTAATGACACAACCCACGGAAACATCACAAAATTCCGAAAGTTTTTCTTTTAAGCCCGTAGGAAGGGGGCGATCGCAGCGACACACCAAAATATCGGGTTGAATTCCAATCGAGCGTAATTCCTTCACGGAATGCTGGGTCGGTTTGGTTTTCATCTCACCCGCTGACGGAATCCAGGGAATCAGCGTGACATGCAGATATAGGACATTGCGCCGTCCTGCTTCCTTCCGAAACTGACGAATCGCTTCTAGGAAAGGCAGGGACTCAATATCTCCGACGGTACCCCCAATTTCTGTGATCACCACATCTGGATTTGTATTTTGAGCTACCCGAAGGATGCGTTCTTTAATTTCGTTGGTAATGTGGGGAATCACCTGAACGGTTCCCCCCATGTAATCGCCCCGACGTTCTTTGTTTAATACCGCCTGATAAATAGAGCCTGTGGTGACGCTGTTGAGGCGAGACATCGACGTATCCGTAAAGCGCTCGTAGTGTCCTAAATCCAGGTCTGTCTCCGCCCCATCCTCCGTCACAAAGACTTCCCCGTGCTGGAACGGACTCATGGTACCGGGGTCAACGTTAATATAGGGGTCTAATTTTAAGATAGAGACAGAATAGGATCGGGATTTTAACAGCCGCCCTAAGCTTGCGGCGACAATCCCCTTACCAATACTGGAAACAACGCCACCCGTTACAAATACAAACTTAGTCATAGAATTTCCATCATAAAATTTGGGGATACAGCCGCTTGAAAAGCCACCCGTTCATTGTGCCACAGTCAAAATCAAAGCGATAAGCAATCAGGACTTTAGGATCGGGGAGGAGGATGGGAGCGCTACTCAAGAAAAGGAGCAATACTGGACTGTGTACAAATAAAGCAAATGCTCAAGTTTTCTCCGGTACCCCCTATAACCTATACGCCCTATATACAAGGAAGGAATAAATGACCAGTCCAAGCACAACCGATGAATTCCAGCAAAAAGTATTAGAGCAACTGGAGCATCTATCAAATGATGTCAGTGGTCTGAAAACAGATGTCAGTGGTCTGAAAACAGATGTCAGTGGTTTGAAAACAGATGTCAACAGCTTGAAAGTTGAAGTGAGTCGGCTCAGTGGTGACGTTGAGAGGTCTAGCGATCGCTTCAGCAATTACCAGCAAGCCACCCAGTGGGTCGTACAGTTAGCCTTTACCCTGATTGCCTCCGCCACATTAACCGTCATTATCACTGCCGTTTTCAAGCGATGATCTATGGTAGGAGTAAAAACTGGTAAAAACTGAATGCTAAGCTTTCAGGCATTAAAACGAGACAACATGAAACCAGCCCCGTTGTTGTAACAACTTAGATAACAGGTAAACCATCATGACTGATTCCAGCAGACTCGACCGGATAGAAGGCTTATTAGAAAGTAGCGCCCGTGCAATCCAAGCCCTGGCAGAAGCGATCGCCACAGACCGCCTAGAAAGGCTGGAATTTCAGGAGGAAATGCAACAC
>JAYKHH010000054.1:0-4735 GCA_035285265.1 Leptolyngbyaceae cyanobacterium
CTCTGCATTAGCCCCCTAAATCCCCCAATGCTGGGGGACTTTGAATCCGATCCCCCCAGAATTGGGGGGCTAGGGGGGCTAGGAAGGCTATCGGAATGAAGATCAGAACTTTTCAAACAAGTTCTAAAGCATGACTCGTATCGGACTGAAGAGACCTATGTACAGTGGATTCGTCGGTATATTGTGTTTCACAACAAGCGACATCCGCAGGAGATGGGAGTACCAGAGATTGAGATGTTTCTGACCCATCTGGCTGTCCAAGAGGGGTTGGCGGCATCCACCCAAAATCAGGCGTTGAGGGCGATTTTGTTTTGATATTGGCAAGTTTTGCAGTTGCCTTTGGATGACCGAATTGAGGCGATGCGAGCAAAACGCTCTCGGTTCTTTGGATATCTAAAATTTGAGAAGCAGAGGGGATGGGGCGATACCTTCGGTCAGCTTTGCTATCGCACTTCTCTGGTCTGAACTATGGGCAGGCGATCGCTGTTGAGTTAAGCGGGTGCGATCGCCCCAGTTATTTCAGAAACTGTGATCGCTGCAATGCAATCAGGTGTTTGCACAGGAGGTATTCTAGGGCGATCGTTGTAGTCATGAAGAGAGCGGGCGATCGCCCCCCTCAGTTTTCTCTAAAGGTAAGGGCCACCCTAAGCGAGTGGGCTGCTCATAGACCCGCTTCAGGGTATTGAGATCCCTAGAAGAGATGGGTGGTGGGTTACGAACCTGAGCAAAATAGAGGGCATCGGTGGGTTGGGGGCTATGGCCCCAAATTCCTAGGGCATGGCCTAACTCATGGCGGGCCGCCGCTTGAATATAGGGAATGGTTTGGCTCGGCTTCAAAAGAATCGTGCAACGGTGCGAGAGAATAGTCAGTGCCTTCTCACCTGAATTGCCAACTGTTTGTTTATAGAGGGTGTAGCGAGTTTCAGCCGAGCGAATTCGAGGGGGAGGGTTGCCTCGTGAACGTTGGATAGGCGGAACAGAACGCCAAATCGTAATATCTGCGAGGTCAGGTTGCTCAACTACAGTTAGAGGAAGATAGGAATTCCACTCCCGGACGGCTTGCAGAACAGCCTCTGTCCAAGCTTGGAACTGCTTGTGCTGCCTAGGAGGAGTGCTAGAACCAGAGACCACCGTGGGATCCCCCTGTTCTACATAAACCTTGACTGGAAACCTTGACCAGATAAGATAGCCGACTTCCGTTGGCTGGATCTGATCAAAATAATCTTCCTGATTTTTAGGATCTCGCCATTGGGCTAGCGTTTTCGGCAAAGGATGAGTTTGGGGGGAGGGTAGCCCATCCTCAGCCTGCAAAGGATAGAACGAGCCAAAGATGACCCCTAACATCACAACGACTGCAATGCTTACGCACCCCAGTCGTTGCTTGAACTGACGAGTCAACACCTTACTGACCGACTAACTTGGCACTTAAAACAATGGTGAGTCCCATAAATAAACTGGCCAAAATCCAAGTGACTCGATTGAGGGTTGTTTCTGCACTTTTAGTACTTGTAAAGAGCTGAGCTTGCCCACCAATACCGCCTAAACCATCCCCTTTAGGGCTGTGAAGCAATACTAAAACAATTAAGCCAAGCGCAGAAAAGGCCCAAACACCTTCTAAAACAAGAGTCACGTTCATAGCAACAGATCCAAATGAAACAAATTTGTAGGAGCAGATCCGATCAGAATTAAACCCCAATTATTTAACTGTACCAATTCCACGCCCAGGAACTGACCACATCTTGTTGGAAACCTGTTTGAAAAGCCCTTTCCGGTGAGATAGAGGACTAGAAGCTCTCTCCTTGGCACGATAGACTCAGCATTTCTCCTGCTTCTAGGGTGGGAGTAGGAGCCTGTTTTAACGTCACGCTAACCTTTTCAAACAGGTTCTGAGGGGGACTGTAAAGATTGTGCGGGGCAATTAGAGAGACAACCGCACTGGAGTCCGATTTGCCTTCACCTCGAATTTAGCAGAGTCAATCATCGACTGACCTGTCATTTCTGGGGGTTGAGGCAATTTTAAGATTTCTAGAATGGTGGGGGCAATATCGCATAGCCGTCCATCGGAGCGGAGGGGAACTTCCGTACCATGTCCTGGAATTTTTAAGCCTTCCCCTTCCACCAAAATAAACGGAACCAGGTTAGTTGTATGAGCTGTCCAGGGATTACCTTGTTCATCCTGCATATATTCGGCATTGCCATGATCCGCAGTAATCAGGGCCGTGCCTCCGGCTCGATTCACACTTTCTAATAGCCGACCCAAGCACTGATCGACAGTTTCAATTGCTTGCACCGTCGCTTCAATTTGCCCCGTGTGACCGACCATATCTGGGTTGGCGTAGTTGATCACCACCAGGGAATAAATTTGTTTAGAAATGGCAGCGATCGCCACATCCGTAACTTGTTTAGCTGACATCGCCGGAGCACGATCATAGGTTGCCACCATCGGACTCATGACCAATTCTCGGTCTTCCCCGGCCAAAGGTTCCTCCAGCCCTCCGTTAAAGAAATAGGTAACGTGGGCATATTTTTCAGTTTCAGCCGTACGGAATTGACGCAATCCCTGCTGGGCAATCACCTCCCCTAGGATATTACTCAGGTTTTGCGGCTCGAAGGCTACAGAAACGGGCAAGCTAGGGTCGTACTGGGTAAAGGTTACAAAAGATAGGGGTTGGATCTGCGATCGCTCAAAGGCTTGAAAGCTAGGGTCTACAAATGCCTGGGTGAGTTCTCTAGCGCGATCGGGACGAAAATTAAAGAAAATCACCCCATCTCCAGGTTCTACGGCACCGGGAGCAATCCGAGTGGGCAAAACAAACTCATCGGTTTTGCCATCAGCGTAGGCTGCCAACAGGGTTTCCAGGGCAGAAGTCCCATTGCCTTCGCCATCCTGGGTCATCACCTCATAGGCTTTCTGAACGCGATCCCAGCGGTTATCCCGATCCATGCTGTAGTAGCGACCACTGAGGGTGACAATTCGCCCGACACCAACCTGATCAATATAGGCTTGCAACTGTCGAATCGACTCTTTACCTTCGGTAGGCTGCGTGTCACGACCATCGGTAATAGCGTGAATACAGACATCCTTAATGCCCTGGGCTTTAGCAAGATCTAGTAATCCCATCAGGTGATTGAGGTGGGAGTGAACACCACCCTCTGAACACAACCCCACCAGATGTAACTTGCCCCCCTGGTGATTGACATTGGTACAGATCTTGACAAGGGCCGGATTGCTCAATAGAGTGCCATCTTCGACGGCATCCGAAATTCGGACTAACTCTTGGGGTACGACTCGTCCAGCACCCAAATTGAGGTGCCCTACCTCGGAATTTCCCATCTGCCCCTCTGGTAGCCCCACAGCTTTACCAGAGGTATGAATCAAAGTTCTAGGATAGGCAGCCCACAGGCTATCCATCACAGGAGTTTGGGCTAGGGCGATCGCATTGGCTTCCGTTGCTTCTCGATACCCCCAACCATCCAAAATTATCAGTACTACTGGAGCAACAGGTGCTTGCGCCATATTCAGCCGCTCTTTCATTCATAACTTTCCCGTCATCATACCATTGAGGCTAGCATTCAATAGACTCATGGAAATTCCCTATCGTATGTCTTGAATTACGAAAGTTCTAAGCTAGGCCACGTTCTGGCTTGCTCAGTCTTCAAAAACCCGATGGGTTAGGGCAAAGCAGTTAAGTTATCGACTTTATTTAGAATTTTGTAGGGTGCCCGCCAAATCTGCAACCATGCATCTGCCAGCAGCACCAGTAGAAACAGATGCAGAGAAGCAAGAAACTCATGACGCCTGAATGCGAAAAAAACTCCTGGCAGAGGCCCAATGATAGAAAACACAAAGCAGCCATAGACAAATGCTGAGAATAAGCAAAAGACCGTGAGCCGTTGGGTAAAAACCACCCTCTGGGATAAAAACCATAGTGCAGCTAACAGTAGGAAAGGATAACCAATGTACATGTACCGCTCATGAGTACCCGTCAGGAGCAGGTTGAATCCTAAGTAAGTGAGCCCATGATAAAGAAATAAAATAGCTATCCAGGCCGGTTGGGCATGGGAAAATGCAACAGTATTGTCTTTTTTTAGAAATGTCCGCCCTATTCTTACTAACGCTGCCAATAAAAACAACATCCAAACACCATAGAGCCCAATCCCTAAGGCATGGGGGGTAGAACTTAGATTAAATAGTAGCGGAATCGGTTCACGGGAAGATGACCACATATCTCGTCCTAAGAACATCCAAATATTGAAGCCATTGCCCGATATCCAGTTGCGTTCGCTACCCCCTCCAGCCCAAGCATAGTAGTAGCTTGATCCTAAAAATCTCTCTGGAACTAACAGGGCATGGTCAATTTTGTAAAATACTAAAACAAAGATTCCCAGTGCTATCCCGATCCAGGGCAATGCCTTCCCGTGCCAGTTTTGCCAAAACCGAATGATCGTGACAGTCAACAGGACAAGAAAATAGGGAATAGAAAAAATATTCAACTGTTTGACCAAGACAAAAACAGCTAAACTCACCATTCCTAGCAATAGCCAAGCAATCGATCGACCCTTGCTGCCTAAATAGTGATTCTTATCGCTAGATGTTGACCAGGATTTAATCCAGGCGATCGAGGTTAACAAGCACAGCGAGAGAGAAATATGATCGATTTGTCCCCAAACAGCCCCGCAAACGATATTAGATGGAATGAAGAATAATAAGGCCCCGATTAGAAATGGATGGCGA
>JAYKHH010000055.1:0-5983 GCA_035285265.1 Leptolyngbyaceae cyanobacterium
CGAGGTTGTCTGCCGCCGCTGCACTTCACCGTTAGACCGACAGTACTTTCACTATTCTCTCAGCCACAATTATGCCTACCTGTCCATCTTGCAGCAGTGGAAATTCATATAGCCTGAACGGGTTGAAAGGGGAAAAAATTTGTTATGGTGCATGGAATCCAAACACCACAACTTACTGAGGAAGCGGGAAAAATGACAAACATAGTTGTACAGGCTGCTGTTATACAATTGACAGCAATATAAACGGTGAACACAATTTAATCGATTAGATCAATTTATTAATTATGACTGGCAGTGTTTACATTGAAACGAGTATTTTGGGGCATCTAACTGCAAGACCAACAGACAACCTGATCGTTGCTGCCAACATCAAGATTACTCAAGACTGGTGGGACGAATATAGTAGTTCATTTACCCTTTATGCGTCAGAGATTGTCGAAGTCGAGGCAGCTAAGGGAGATTCAGCTATGGCGGCTCAAAGATTAAATTTTCTACAATCTCTGATGCTTCTTGAACTTACAGAAGAAGCATTCGAGCTTTCCCAAGCATTTCTTAGTCAAAGCAACCTGCCCCCAAAAGCGTCTAATGATGCTTTACACATGGCACTAGCAACTGTCTATAGTTTGGATTATCTGCTAACTTGGAATTGCAAACATATGGCAAATGCCCAAATTCAACGGAAACTAGCCCAGATCAGTTCCAATCTAGGTTATGCACTACCTGTGATTTGCACTCCCTATGAACTTATTGGATATAACTTTGAGGTTTAACCATGTACAAAAACGAAATTCTTGATGAGATTTACCGGTATAGAGACGAGTATGCTCGATCGTTTCAGTATGATTTAAGAGCTATTTTCAATGACTTGAAACAAAAAGAGCTAGTTCATAAAGATAGACTTGTAAGACTTCCAATTAAACGCAGGTCTAACACTACGCTGCACCCGACCGCTAGCTAAGAATCTGACTAAACTAAGAACTTTCTGACGGCGGGTGAGCTTTGCCGTTATGTGGCTCAGTTCATCTCGAAAACAACACTCTAGAGATAAACTTGCAGGAATGAGAAGAAAGTGAGTTAGTCTGTGCAATGCTGAGAGAAGTTCATCAAAATATTTGGGTTGCTGAACAACCCCTACGCTATCTCGGACTTAGTGTTGGGACAAGAATGACGA
This sequence comes from Leptolyngbyaceae cyanobacterium, assembly GCA_035285265.1. Classification (GTDB taxonomy): domain Bacteria; phylum Cyanobacteriota; class Cyanobacteriia; order JARCMD01; family JARCMD01; genus JAYKHH01. The sequence goes on from JAYKHH010000055.1 coordinate 1,172, forward strand.
TCGTTCGGCTAGAAAATTCCGAATTAGTAGTTATTTCTCCCATTAAAGTCAGTGATTCAATTGTGAGCCAACTTGATAAGCTTGGGATCGTTCGGCATATTATTGCTCCTAATCTTTATCATTATTTGTTTGCAGCCAACTTCAAATCTCTTTATCCAGAAGCAAAGTTTTGGGCTGCGCCTGGTTTAGAAATTAAAAAGCCAGAGTTGCCAATTGACGAGACTATCCAAGGTGATGCAGGCAAATTATTCAATGGATTGGAATTCGTCTTCTTCAACGGCTTTAAAGTTTTAGGTTTAAATGGAGTTGACTCGTTGAACGAGTGTGTCTTCTATCATTCAACAAGTCATACTTTGATTCTGACAGACATCGCATTTCACTTTGATGAAAGCTTTCCAACACTCACTCAATTTGCCACTAAATTACTTGGAGGGTACAAACGCTTGGAGCCGTCAGTGCTAGAGTGGATTGCAACAACAGACAAGGAACAAGTAAGAAAGTCTGTTGAAAAGGTTTTGTGCTGGAATTTTGATCGAGTTGTTGTAGCTCACGGAAGTATTGTTGAGCAGAATGGAAAAGAGAAGTTTAAGCAAGGATACGAACAATTTTTGGGTCAATTGATAAGTACTGCCGCATAATCGGGTCGAGGAGAGTATTTAACTCTCCCCTCCCACACCACCCTGCGTGCGGGTCTGCACAGGGCGGATCAGGTCGCCGCGCAAACACCACTGATGGTCTAGGCGTATCCTTGGACTTTCATCCAAAGATTGCGAATCGATAACAATCCCTGTTGTTCCAACCAGGCATTCGTCATTCCCGTTTGCGTCGCCAGCGTTTTCGATAACCGCCAATAGCCTTGGCGACTAATGCCGGTCAAAATCGCGTGACGCTTACTGGTTCCAAGTTTGAGCAGATTGGCAATGCGCGTTCTCGGTCTGCGCCACTGTTTCCAGTAACACATTCGGATTCTGCGCCTTAACCAACCCTCTAGCTCCTCGATGGGACTGTAATGTTGGGAGATGCCAAAGTAGTTCATCCAGCCTCGCAGGTATCGGTTCAACCGTTCGATTCGTTCAGCCATCGAGACTCCCCAACTGCGGGAGGTTAACCCCTTAAGTCGGTGTTTGAAGTCTTTGAGTGCTTGGTGGGATGCGAAAATCCGAATGCCTCGGAAGGTAAACCCCAGGTATTCGAGGTCTTCGACCTTAGCCACCCGACTTTTCTCGCGATTGACCTTGAGCTTCAACTTCTCAGTCAGGTAATGGCTAACATTTGCCATCACCCGTCGCCATGCCCGTCTACTTTTGACTAGGAACACCAGGTCATCCATGTAACGGACAAACCAATGTCCTCTGGCTTCCAGCTCTTTGTCGAGGTCATCCAGGAGGATATTGGATAAAAACGGGGACAGGGGGGAGCTTTGCGGTGTCCCCCATGGTTGGCTCTACGGTGCTGCCCACTAAAACACCCGCTCTCAGGTAACGACCAATGAGTCCCAAAAGCACTTTATCAGCTCAAGCATTTGGACGCTGGTTCCACCACAGGGGACTTCTACCCCCCTTGCAGTGGACGGTAGATAGCCGCTTGTCCTGAGTTCTAGGCTGCTTACCGCCGCTGAAGGGGAACGTTATGCCGCTGGTTTTTAGGTTGGTAGAGTGTATTCAGAAATATTTGATTGGGCTCGAAAAATTAGTGAGGTTTGGTAGATAGAGATGGTTACTCAATTCGCCTGATAGCAAGATGCCCCAGCTATTTCACAAATTCACCAATCAACATCATGTTTAGCTATGAGCTTACACAGTTTACTTGACTATGGAGTTTACTCTACAGATTATCCTGTGAAGTAACGACTTCTAAATGTGGATGTGGAGCATTGACCATGACGCTTGAAAGGAAGATAGCCGCAGCCTTTAAGATGAGCGATGAAGCTTGGCTTCGTCACGCTAATCCCTGGAGTGGATGGACACGCTTTACCACGGTTTTACCGCTCCTCATCTTGGCAATCTGGAGCCGCGTCTGGTTAGGCGGGTGGTCGGTGTTTCCAGTTGTAGGAGCAGTCCTTTGGATGGGGTTGAACCCTCATGTTTTCCCAAAGCCAAACTCGACGAATCGTTGGATTTCAAAAGGTGTTCTGGGTGAGAGAGTTTGGTTAAACCGCGATCAAATTCCGGTTCCTCAACATCATCAGCGCGTTCCTGACTTGCTCAATGCGATCGCTGCAATCGGCGGAATCCTGGTGATTTGGGGATTAGTTGTGCTGAGTATTTGGGGTGTGGTTTTTGGTTATACATTGGTGACGCTTGGTAAGTTGTGGTATCTCGATCGCATGGTATGGCTGTATGGGGAGATGAAAGACGTGAATTCAGAGTATCGAAGCTGGCTATACTAACGCTGCCGCAATCGAAAAATCCACTTACAACCGATCTCTTGGGGTTATCTGTTGATTTCGTGCTTTAGTCGGTTCAATTTAACCGTTAGATAAGATTCAATTTCAGCAAGTTGGTGCCTTTTCTGAGAGATTTCCTCAATCTTTCGTTCAACAATCCGAACTTGCTCACTTTTAGGGATTTTTGAATGATCTCCCCATGCCTGAAGCAATTGTTTGATTTCGTTGAGCGTAAATCCTAATGTCTTCGCCTGATGGATGAGTAGCAGACGTTCCATCATGTTCTCGCTGAACTCTTTGTAGACTCGTGTTCCTGCTGGGCGATCGCTGGCGCTAATAAGTCCCATTTTTTCGTAAAAACGGATAGTATCCCTGGTCAATCCAGTCTTTTGAGCAAGTTCACCAATCAACATCATCTTCAGCCATTCGCTTACAGGGTCTACTTGACTATGGAGTATACTCCACAGATTACCCTGTGAAGTAACAACGTCTAGATGTTTATCAACGAAGATGAAAAAAACTGTTCTAATCACAGGCGCTTCGAGTGGAATCGGCAAAGCAACGGCTGAAAAGCTGTTGAACGATGGGTATGTTGTATACGCCTCAGCACGAAATATTGATAAGCTGAAGTACTTAAAGTCCAAGGGTGCAGAAGTTCTTGAATTAGATGTGACTCACGATGAATCGATGAAATTAGCAATCGATTGCATCATTCGTGAATGTGGCAGACTTGATGTTCTCATTAACAATGCTGGATATGCTTCCTATGGAGCATTGGAAGACGTTCCCATTGATGAGGCAAAACATCAATTTGAGGTCAATGTCTTTGGACTGGGAAGACTGACTCAACTCGTACTTCCTTACATGCGTGAGCAATCGTCTGGAAAGATTATCAATATTACCTCGGTGGGTGGCAAGATTTATGAACCGCTAGGAAGCTGGTATCATGCCAGCAAGTTTGCTGTAGAAGGGCTCAGTGATTGCCTTAGGCTCGAACTTCAACCGTTTGGGATTGACGTAATCATCATTGAACCAGGACCGATCAAAACAGAATGGGGGGCAATTGCGATCAAAAAAATGATGCAGATGTCTGGTCATACTGCCTATGCAACAGCGGCTCAAACTGGAGCAAAATTACTGGCATTAAGTAACAATGAAACGGTTGCTTCTAATCCTGAGGTCATCGCAAACACAATCTCACAGGTTCTTAGAACAAAGCACCCCAAAGCGCGATATGCAGTAGGAACGGGTGCGGCGTTACTGGTCACATTTCGCAAGTTTGCGAGTGATGCAATGATGGATCGCTTAATGCGATTTATGATTCAACAAGCGGCATCACGACCGTAGGTTGATACAGCCAAATGGAAAGTGATAAATTTCCTGAAAGCTGCGGCACAACAAGTCGATGAAGCAGACAGAAGCAGACAAATGAAAGATTTTGATGAGATTTTCAAAGTTGTCTGTTGCCGCTTATCTTGATCGTTATACCGAAGCGATCGCTTCGGTAAAGTTATCTCATTTGTTTCGAGTTTAAGTACTGGAAGAAAATAGCTACGTTTTTCAGCTTGAAAAGGTGATCGGCGTGATTGCAAAGGTAAGAAATCATCAGCGATCAGGGCATGACTAGGCGTTGGAGCGGATATGATTGTGAGATTCTTAGTTAAGTTTTGGTTAATCTGCTGGCGGAAAAGTCTAATTTATTTTCAATTTTTTGGAGGAGGAAATGAAATTAATGATGAGACTTTCCTTGATAATTAACATAGTGGTTTTAGCTCCCGTTTGTTTGGGAATTATTTCTCAAGCTAATTGGGTGCAAGCGGGGTATGGAGCTTTTAGCCCTGCTCAAGGTATTTTATTATCGATATATTTGGCGATCTTCAGCGCATCAATCGCCCTATTGTTTATAATGGATAAAAAATTTATATTTTCACTGTTGTTTATTCAAGTCTTTTATAAAATAACTACTCCTTTCACTGTTGGCACATTAATGAATCCTGTTGTGATAAGTAATCTCTTTATTGCAGCCTTTCATTTTATAACATTATTATTGATTTATAAATCCAGAAAGAAGAAGGAAAATTTCTAAGAAACTAATGTAACCAACAACAAAAGTATCGGTTGGTTAGTGGTTGGAGCATAATGCCGAAACCAATACGTCCAAATCCTAGTCAGTTTCACCATCCATAATCCCTATTCTGTTGCAGTGGGTTCAGGGGCAGGGGCAGGGGGAGGCTCAACCACGGGCGGTGGCGGTGCAGGAGCAGGTTCAACTGGCACAGGAGCCGACTGTTGAATCGGTTCAGGTTCAGGTGCCGTAGGTGGTGCAACGGGAGGGGGCGCAACGGGAGGAGGCGAAGTTTCGATAGGAGCTACCCGTTGGTTATCTTCTGGAACGGGTGTTTCTCTGCTAGCTGGCGGTGATGTAG
>JAYKHH010000056.1:0-5502 GCA_035285265.1 Leptolyngbyaceae cyanobacterium
TTACTCATCTCAATTTACATACTCTGACCATTCCAGGTCTGAGTAAGGTTTGGACTAATTCTTTCAGCCCATAGCCCTTGCAAAGCCACGCCCTACGTTAGTCATACCCCTGGGTGGAAGATTTTTAATGATTATTTAATAATTTGAATTTAAGATTTATTTAATAAATTAGTCATTACAAGTAGTATTGCTAGCAACAATTTCTTACAAAAGGGGTAGGTCTTGCGGTAGGGAATTTGATAACAAACTTTATGAAAACAACGTCGTAAAAGATGGGGGTATTTCCTTCTAGCTAATAGGTAGATAAACCCTTGTTTTTGATCCCCATAGCTTTTATGTTGAAATAACAATCGTTATCTAACATTTTTCTAGCTTTTTTTATCACCTTTGTATTTTGGTTTAAATAAATATGAATTTTTGCCCTTGCTGCTCTGAACAACTCCTACGTCATGTCCGCCACAACAGCGTTTATTGGTTTTGCACCCATTGCTGGCAAGAAATGCCAGCTCTGCCTTTAATTGTTAAAACTCGTCGAGAACGATTGCAGACCCTAGAAAGCTTCATGGGCACACTAGCAGCAAGGTAAGCCATGCTTTCCAGGCTCCTTCTAAAAGCCATGGCAAGCAATTCTGACTTCTGATCACCCTTGATCTCATTTGAGAGTCACTCATAACTATTTCCTAAAAAGCCCCCACTAGCATGGATGCTGGTGGGGGCTTTTTAGAATTCAAGGGTAGGGGTAGAAACCCTGCTACTAACCAATGCCCTGAATTACAGGATGGAAGTAGAAAGCAAATCCTAAAACCAGGTAAGCCGCTAGCAGTAAGGTGCCTTCTAGCCAATTGGATCGACCATCCGAACTAATTGAATTGGCGATAAAGACTGCAACCGCAACCCCAACCAATTCAAACGGATTAAAGTTGAGATCCATCGGTTGCCCCATAAACCAACCTGCCAGAACTAGCACAGGAGCCACGAACAGCGCGATTTGCAAGCTAGACCCAACTGCGACTGAAACTGATAAATCCATTTTGTTTTTCATCGCTACCGTCACAGCAGTCGCATGTTCAGCCGCATTACCCACAATGGGCAATAGAATCACCCCTGTAAATAATGAAGTGAGTCCTAAGTTCTTAGTCGCGACTTCCAAGGATTCCACCAAAAGTTCTGACTCGATCGCAACGAGTAAAGTTGCGCCTAAGAGAACCGCAATCCAAAACCAGAGGTTCACTTTGTGCTCGGAGGTATCCTCAGCAAGATTAACCTCTGCTAATTCAGCCGGTTCTAGCTCTGCCAAACCGACATCGTATAGATAGGTATGGGTTTTCATGGAAAATAGCAGGGTCAGCCCATAGACCAGGATTAAAACGATTGCTACTGCTACAGAAAGAATCTGAATGGTAGCTTGATCAATACCAATCGAAGTAATGTTCATGGCCGTTGGTAAGAGCATGGCAACGACTGCCAGGTTCATGGAGGAGGCATTGACCCGCGCTACGATGGGCTGGAATTCCTGTTCTTTGTAACGCAGCCCCCCTAACAGCATGGAAAGCCCCATAACTAGCAGGAGGTTGCCAATAATGGAGCCAGTCAAACTTGCCTTCACTACATTAATGAACCCTGCTTTCAGCGCCACTAAAGCAATGATCAACTCAGTCGCATTGCCAAAGGTAGCGTTAAGCAAGCCTCCGAGAGAAGGCCCCATCACAACAGCAATTTCTTCAGTGGCACTTCCCATCCAAGCAGCCAGGGGTAGGATGGCAAGACAGGCTGTGATAAAGACAACTGTTGATCCCCACTCCAGGAAGTGGGCAGCAACTGAAATGGGGATGAACAGCAATAGACCGGTAAAAAGGATGTTTTTAGGAGTCATCAAGTTGGCTGATTAGAAAAGGTGACGATTGAGTAAACTGCTTGTAGGCAACTTATGAGAATGGGATTGAGAGAGCTGAGGAACTCATCCAGGAATGAGGCCATCGGTTGCGGCTATCTGAGATGACTGCCAGAGTCACACCCGTCCTTACTTTCAGCGATCGCCCGAAAGTTTCGCGAACCCCATCTAAGAGGGGCAAGAACCTCATTGTGGGGGTAACAGATTATTCCGTCAAACCTATAAATAGTGAAGTATTATTGCATACCGCTGCCTCAAGTTTAAATAAACTTAAATTTTAGATTTGATTAATGATGTGGAGCCTTAATCCAGATTTTTTTAAGTTAAGTTACTGAATAAGCATCCATCGGTAAGTGTTTACAAGGTAACCTAAGCAGGATTGAAGTTCTCAGATCTAATGGAAAAGCTTAATCTTAAGCTTTTAGCCAGATTTCCCTGAAGTTCGGTTGAGATACTCTAGTTTATTAGAGGACTTTTTCAGATTTGCCTTGCAGTGTCTCGCAACGTGACTGCCCCGCACTCCCTCGCAACATTCTTCATTCCTAAGTTTTGCCTACCTTAACTCAGAACCACAGCCCAAACCGAATCGTCCATCTATTCAAATTGTCGATCTATTCAGTGGTCTGCTGTGTTTGCCTTACGTCTGGCCTTAGAACTAGAAGCTAGGGTTCTGGGCTGCCTTCAATTTGTGCTCCTTATTCTTTTGGATGTAATTGCATGACTTCTGCTTTTGATGCCTCCCATTCCAGCTCTACGGCTCAGTTGGCTCATTCCCACGGGGATCAGCTTCTAGAAGCTGATCCCCAGTCTATGCAGAGCAAGGTTGTTGCACCTAACACTCAAACTGGCCCTGATCCCCTGCAAACCGCTTTAGGGGTGTATGTGACGGTTCATGGCCACTTTTACCAACCTCCCCGCGAAAATCCGTACCTGGATGCAGTAGAACGGCAGCCTAGTGCCTCCCCCTTCCATGACTGGAATGAGCGCATTCACTCCGAATGCTATCGCCCCAATGCCTTTGCCAGAGTGGTGAATGAGCATGGAGAAATTGCTGAGATTGTGAAAAACTATGAGTATCTCAGCTTCAATATTGGCCCCACGTTAATGACCTGGCTAGAACGCAATGATGTCGAGGTGTATCAGCGAATTCTAGAAGCAGATCGCAAGAGTTGTGCCCGTCTGAATGGTCATGGCAATGCGATCGCCCAAGTCTATAACCACATCATCTTGCCCCTGGCTAACCAGCGGGATAAATACACCCAAATTCGCTGGGGTAAAGCAGATTTCCGATCTCGGTTTGGGCGTGATCCCGAAGGCATGTGGCTGGCAGAAACCGCCGTAGATTACCCCACCCTAGAAGCGCTGATTGCAGAAAAGATCAAATTTATTATCCTGGCTCCGTCCCAGGCCCAGCGCTGCCGTCCGATCCCCACTGGGGATCATCCCGTCACCCAATGGACTGAGGTGGGTGGGAACCAAATTGATCCCACCCGCCCCTATCGGTGTTTCTTACCGGGAGGAAATCCTCACCAGGACTACATTGATATCTTCTTCTACGATGGCCCCATTTCTAGGGACATGGGCTTTAGTGATGTCCTCTTCAATGCCCAGCATTTGGCGGGTCGATTAGGGCAGGCTGTCCGTGGGGATCACCGCCCAGCCCAGTTAATCTCGGTGGCAACGGATGGAGAAACCTTTGGACACCACAAGAAGGGCACCGAAAAAACCCTGGCCTACGCTTTCCTGAAGGAGTTTGCCCATCGGGGTTGGACGGTGACGAACTTTGCCCATTATCTCAGCCTGAGTACTCCCACCTGGGAGGTAGAGTTAAAGCCGGTCACGGCTTGGAGTTGTGCCCACGGAGTTGGACGCTGGCAGGATAACTGCGGCTGCGGAGGCGAAGGTGGGGTGTGGCATCAACAGTGGCGACGACCTCTACGGGAGAGCCTGAATTGGCTGCGGGATCAGGTAATCAAGGTTTACGAAGAAACGGGACGCAAGTTTTTCCGGGATCCCTGGCAGACCAGAGATGACTATATAACCGTGGTGCGCGATCGCAGTGCCACCAATGTGGAACACTTCCTGGCTCGTCACTGCACCCATAGACTGACTGCGGCAGAACGGGTGGATGCCCTGCGTTTACTAGAGATGCAGCGCCATGCCTTACTGATGTACACCAGTTGCGGCTGGTTTTTTGAAGAACTTTCTCGACCTGAAGGGGTGCAAATTCTACGTTATGCGGCCCGTGCCCTAGAGTTGGCGGAAGAAGTCTCTGGAATTCAATTAGAAAAAGGCTTTATCAAACGCCTTGCCTCCGCGCCCAGCAACATTGAGCATTTCAAGCATGGCTCTGGGGTCTACCGCCATCTGGTCGCCTCTGCCAAGATCAGCTTTGAGCAAGTAGCTGCCCATTACGCGATTAGCTCATTGTTTACCACCTATCCCCAAGCTCAACGGGTTTACTGCTACACCGCCGAACAATTGGATTATCAATTGCAACGGATGGGTTCACTGACGATGGCGATCGGGCAAGTTCAGCTTGTCTCGGAAATCACTTGGGAAAGCGTCCATTTAAATTTTGCTGTACTCCACCTGGGCGGCTGGGATTTCCATTGCTGTATTCAACCCTTTGTGGGCAGACGCGAATATACCCGCATGAAGGAATCCGTGTTTGGAGCCTTGCAACAGGCCAGTGCTGCCCATGCAATTCAGGTGATGAGCCATAATTTCAACGATCAGTCCTTCACCCTCCAAAACCTGTTTGCTGAAGAACGGCAACGGATTATGGGCTTACTCACCCAGGAAACCTTGATGCGCCTAGACCAACTGTACTCTCAGGTCTATCGCGACAATTATGGAGTGTTGATGGCCTTTCATCGAGATGAGTTGAGTGTGCCCCAGGAGCTACAAGTGGCTGCCGAGGTAGCACTCAGCCATCGCGTCCAGACAGCTCTACGGGGATTAGAACAGGAAAGTAGTAATCCTAGGGCGGATTGCTCGTTAGGGCTAGGTCATTTGGCTGAACTGGAAGCGATCGCCACGGAAGCCAATCATCTCCGGTGTCATCTCAACCTGCCAGAAGCCAAACAAACCTTAGAGCGACTCATTCTGAGATTGCTCTGGGACTTGCTCCACGACTTTGATCCCGCTACGGCAACCACCACGATCCAGCAGCTAGAACGTTTAATCGATGTCGGGGATCACCTCAAGTTAAATCTTTCCTTAGACCGTGCTCAAGAACTGTATTTCCAGCGCTTTCATCATCAAATTGCTCCCCTCTATTTAGGCTACTTGCAGCGATTTGAGCCAGCCAGTTCATCGGATCGAGAGCAAGAAAAGCAGGGAAAGGGAAGCGATTGCCCAGACTCTGGTGTTGATCAGGTTCGCCAACTCCTACACCTAGGTCAGAAACTCAAGGTCGATGTGAGAGCTTGGATGCACCCATTATTTTAGGCAATTCCTTGAGGAGAGTTTCTGATCCCAGAAATTTCAGCAATTCCAAATTCAAAATGTAGTCAGCAATACAGAAGTGGTAACAGCCTATTCATCAGAGGCTTTCAGAATATCTCTCAAGATTGCCTGTAAAGTTTTATCAAGCGAATTTCTGGAGA
>JAYKHH010000057.1:0-3633 GCA_035285265.1 Leptolyngbyaceae cyanobacterium
CCCTTCCAGTACCACTGCAAACCAGGGGGCAGAAGTGGATCGAACATCTGTTGCAGAGCTGGAAACGGCATTGGCCCCAAGTGTTCAAAGGTGGGTGGACGGAATTGACGGACAGGCTGAAAAGCGGCTTCAGCAGCGTCTAAAGCTCCGGTATAGCACCACATAATCCCGCCCATGGTTCTGCCGTGCAATGGCTCCGGAAAGGGAGGCCCAGGTGGGACATTCAGAAACATAAAAAAGCCATAGAGGTCATCCGGTGCAGCGGGCATAAACTCCCGATACCACTCCATCACCTCACGGGCATCCTCTAGATTCCATAGCATGGGGCCAGCAAAGACGGTGCTGACGGGGGATGTCTTAAAGAGGAAAGAGGTTACAACCCCAAAGTTGCCACCCCCACCCCGAATTGCCCAGAACAGGTCTGGATAGCTTTCTGCATTCACGGTTACTAGCCGACCATCGGCTAATACCATGTCTGCTGACTGCAGATTATCAATCGTTAGCCCATACTTGCGGGTGAGATACCCATGTCCACCGCCTAAGGTTAGCCCTGCAATGCCGGTAGTGGAAACAATTCCCGCTGGAACTGCCATCCCAAAAGCATGGGTGGCGTGTTCCACATCACCCTGGGTGCAGCCCCCTTCTACCCGCACAGTCCCGGCAGTGGGATCAATGCGAATCCCCTTCATCGAAGAAAGGTCAAGGACAAGCCCCCCATTGCACGTTCCTAAGCCTGCCCCATTATGTCCGCCCCCTCGAATGGCCAGCAGTAAGTTGTTCTCTCTGGCAAACGTCACTGCTGAAATCACATCTGCTACATTCGCACAACGTAAAATAAACTGAGGTTGTTTATCAATCATGCCGTTGTAGACGTGGCGGGCAACCTCATACTCATCTCCCCCAGGCTGGATAACTTTGCCCCGGATGCTTGAGATCAATGGATCTATAGTCTTTGCCAACATATCCTAAATATCCCCCAGTAAAAAATGCACCTAGCAGTCATGCTTAGTTCCCTTATCGTCAAAAGTCTGTCTGATGCCATCAGCCTTTTGAGAGGTGAATGAGAAGATCTGGGAAGCTGTCTAAAAATAGGGTTCAACGGCTCATGTTGTCTGAGCGACTGCTGGCGGATGGTCGGCTATGATTGAGATTAAACTGAGCCAACCAGCCTTTGAAATTGTCCTCTGCCTACTTATTAGTGTCCCATGGGAGTCGTGACCCTCGCCCTCAGGCGGCGGTAGAGCGGTTAGCTCAGCTTGTGTGCCAGAAGTTGCAAGAAATTGAGCAACCCCTGCAAGACGACCTGGATAGCAAGGTTTCCCTGACCAAGCCTGGTGTAGATTCTGATCCGATAGCGGTTATGGCTACACGAACCACCCAAAGATCTCAATTTTCCAGAAACACCCCCTGGGCTCCCCTTGTGGCAACTGCCTGCTTAGAGCTAAGCCCCTTCCCACTCCATCAGCAGATTGCAGCCCTGAGTGATCGTCTGGTCGCGGCTGGGTGCGATCGCCTACAGGTGGTGCCGTTATTTCTGTTACCAGGAACCCACGTTAAGGAAGATATTCCTGCCGAGGTGAATCTGGTTATGCAATACCTTCAGGCCCAGGCTCAAGCTCAAACCAAAACTCGCCCTTCCCTGAGCATTGATTTGCTCCCTCACCTAGGGACGCATCCGGGTCTACAGCAATTACTGATCAACCAGCTCGGCGATCGCTCCGATGCGGCGCTGATCTTGTTAGCCCACGGCAGTCGTCGCAGGGGTGGTAATCAACCTGTAGAAGAAATTGCGGCGCAGGTAGGAGCCGTCCCCGCTTACTGGTCTGTGTTACCCAGCTTAGAGATGCGGATCACAGAGTTGGTACAGGCAGGCCATCTCAGAATTTGCATTGTGCCCTATTTCCTATTTGCAGGCGGCATTACCGATGCGATCGCCCAATCAGTGGCGTATCTAGCTCAACAATTTTCCGGTGTGCAACTAGAACTCAGCGAAGTGCTCGGTGTTAGCCCTGCCCTTGCAGATTTAGTGGTAGATCTTATCCTGGACAGACAATGGAAATGAGTGATAACGTAGCCCAGGATTTGGATAACCAGGATTTGGGTAACCAGTGTTTAGGTAACCAGTGTTTGGGTAAGGTGTACCTAGTGGGTGCAGGCCCCGGAGATCCGGGTTTGATGACCCTCAAAGGAAAATCCTTATTGGAGTGTGCCGATGTCGTGGTCTACGATGCCTTAGTCAGCCCACCCATTTTGGCCATGATTGGCCCCCAGGCAGAAAAGATTGATGCGGGGAAGCGCCGAGGTAATCATTCCCTGCTGCAGGAATACACCACCCAAACCTTAATTGAAAAAGCACAAACCCACGCCGTTGTGGTGCGATTGAAGGGGGGCGACCCCTTTGTTTTTGGTAGAGGTGGCGAGGAAATGGCCGATCTCGTCAAAGCAGGCATCCCGGTGGAGGTGGTTCCAGGCATTACCTCTGGGATTGCAGCCCCTGCCTATGCGGGCATTCCCCTGACGCACCGGGACTATAGTTCTTCAGTTACCTTTGTCACGGGGCACGAATCCGCTGGAAAGTATCGTCCCGATGTAAATTGGCAGGCGATCGCCCTGAGCGCTGAAACTATTGTGGTTTACCTGGGTGTGCATAACCTTCCCTACATTGTGCAGGAATTGCTGGCAGCAGGACTGAGCCCTAGCACCCCCGTTGCCCTGGTGCGCTGGGGAACTCGACCTGAACAAGAGGAACTCATGGGCACCCTCGGCACTATTGTGGGGCAAGTAGAAGCGACCCAGTTTAGTGCCCCGGCGATCGCTATCATTGGTAACGTGGTCAATCTCCATTACCTGCTTGCCCCTAAAACCTGAACCCTAGGGGGTTGCCGCTCTCTCAAATACCAACTCACTCCCCACCACTTGACTGCCCAATCTAGAGGATGGCAACATCAGCAGCGAGGTATCAAAGGGGTTGTTCAAGTCTGGAGTGCGGATAATCGGAGTACTAGAAACTTGTTGCTGTAGTACATCGGCGTAAACCTTATTCAGGTTTCTGGCATCCCGAACTAGTTCATTTTCAGGATAAGAGTCTTGAGAAAATGAACCTAAACCCAAAATAAAGTCGGTTTGTCGTTTCGTAGACCGATTCGCAAAAAAGTCCGTGGAGTTAAGGGTCATCACTCGATCAAACACCTCTGGAACTGTCTCTAGGCTCATCACCTCAACTGCTGGCATCTCCTCTTGAGCACTAGCAGAGATTGGAGCCAATGTAGCAGAAGCAAAAATTGTCGCAGATAGTGTAAAAGCCAGACCACTCACAAGACGCTTAAACTGGATACCCATAGCCTTAAACTCCTCAATTCTGGGATAATCCTAACTTATCTTTGAAGCATGAGCACTAATCGGTAAAATTGTTTATTCTTAAGCCTTCTCCAAGTTGTTTAAAATCTTCCTGCTTTAACCCATGACGGACAATACCTCTCCCTTAGATCGCTCAACTTCCTCGGTTACAACCAGTGATTTAGGACGTTTACGCCAGCAATTGTTGGATTTATTTTGCCAACTTGCCTATCGAGAAGGAGACTTTGTTTTGTCTTCAGGACAACGAAGCACCTATTACATTAATGGGAAACAGGT
>JAYKHH010000058.1:0-5341 GCA_035285265.1 Leptolyngbyaceae cyanobacterium
AAGGATTTGTGGATGCGCTGTTGAACAGCGACGAATAGATTGATGCCTTTGGTGAAAACACCGTTCCCTACCAACGTCGGCGAGTGTTGCCCGGTCGTGCTATCGGTGAGTTGCCATTCAATATCAAGTCTCCTCGCTACGATGCTTACTATCGTGCCAAGTTGGGCTTCCCACAATTTGTTTGGCAAAGTGCGGTTCGTGGTTACACGCTGTCAGACAGAAAACTTACAGCCGGTAATCCAGCTCTGTTCTTGAATATGGCGCGGAATATCAATCCTCAAGGTGGTCAAGCTCAACGCCTGTCTTCCTTTAACATTGATATCGAAAAGTCGGTTCCCTATCGCAAGAAATAGAGATCCTAAAATACCTTTGAGAGGGCGGAAGCTGATTCAATTAATGGGCAGTTTCCGCTCTTTTTAGGTTTAAACCAGGCTTGATGGATGGCAGTTTGACGACAGGGCTATCGCCTTCATGCCAGATTAGGCACATTCCTCATTGTCTGAGCTAAATCCTAGAGCCAGGAGAGCTTTAAGGATTTTTGCTTTTGATGGGCGAACTTTTGGAGCCGTTAATCCGAGTTCTCTGGCAGTTTCAAACAGTTCCCGCATGACTAGATCTAGGGATGTATCTTCAGCATCTTCGGGGAGATTTTCAACTCTGCCTTCATAGGCCAAGGTATACAGTTCTAGGTGATGTTTTCCCATCACTCTAGCCAGTTTTTGTAAGGTTTTAGGAGTTGGACAGGTGCCCTTAAAGCAAGCCCCTCGCAACCTGGGTTGGGGAATACCCGACAATTCCGCCAGATGGTTCATGCTGATTCCCTGTTCTTCTAGATATTGAAGAATGGATTGTCCTAGGGGGGAACAGTCTTCGGCTTTTATTTGCAACCTTGCTGGCATTGGTTTGTGATCGGGAAATGAGTGACTAACCTAAGAGGGTGTTTGAACAGGGGAGCGTGACGTTACAAAATCTCGGATCACGCCTCCGAGAAAAGCCTTCCAAGCCTGATTCGACCGTGGGTAGACATCGAGATCGGGGTCATTCATCTCAGCGTTGGGGACGTTTCAAACACCCTCTAAGATGAAAATCCTCAAAGTTCGAGGAGGTATCAACTTTCAGTCATATTGTAGTGCCTGCCAGGATGGAAGTCGAATCGACTGAGGATGAACCGTTGACAATGGAAAGACTAGTTGCCTCCTAGTTCAGATCTCACATTAGTTCTATACCCACTTGCCCACTACCACGCGAACAGTGCCATCGCTGAGTAGTTCTTCAGTTTCAAGGGTCAAGCTTTGTTCTTGGACAGTGGCCATCAGCGTGTGGTAAGCATACCGCTGCGTCAGTTGGTTCAGCCACGGTTGGGAGTACTGAATGCTGTCATACTCAGAGATAATGGCTTCCAAGGTGCCATCTGCGAGGCGGCAGAAGCCAATGTCATTGCTGAGCGCACCAAGATGTTGGCGACGAATGATGACTTCAGCAGTTTCAGGACGGCGATCGCCCTGATAGCCATAGAGAGGTTGAGCCGTTTCATGCACCTCTACTTGACTAAACCCCAAATCAGCCAAGGCTTTCACCAGGGTATCTACACGTCTAATCTGAGTTTTGATGGACGTGAAGTGTGACATATAGCCATCCGATTGAGTGCGTGACCCTAGTGAAACATAAGCCCGACTGTAGGAGCATCCCTTTATGGATATCCCTAGGTTAGTCAACTGCTTGGAGAAGTCTCTTTAATCAAACAAGCCTTCTACCTTTTGACGGAAGGCAATCAAGGCATGATTTCCTTGTAGTTCCTTCAGATCTTCTAGCAAACGGTCTGATATCTCCAGGGTCACAATGGTTTTGACCTCAATGTTGGTGTTGTAGCCAGCGATATCTCCCATGCGTCTACCGTGGCTCCCAGCACCTTGAGCTGGAATAATAGTGTAGCCAGAGGCACCCAGTGTTTTGAGCAAACGGACTAGGCGATCTTGCAAGACGGTTTCGCAAATAATTGTAACGAGAACGCCCTGTGTAAGAGAAGTGTCCATCAGAAATACCTGGTAAGTGTAGACATCGTGTAAGAGTAGACATCCGAAACCTTCAGGTCGGGGATGCAAGCGAACAAAACCCCTAGAAAGGTTTACTCCCTCATTATTTCATGGAGCTGTGTCAGGCATTGCTGATCAGAGGCATAAATATGGAGGGGCATGACACTGTCATGCCCCTCCGGCCAATCTCGGCATCCAGGGTTCATGTTTTCAGCAACGCCAGAGACTTCCCTGTGAAGCCACTACGAAGCAGCCGCCGCTTGACGATCTTTAGCTTCCTTGATAGCTGCTTCCGCTACATTGCTGGGGCAAGGAGCGTAGTGAGAGAACGACATAGAGAACTGTCCACGGCCAGAGGTCATGGTACGCAGGTCACCAATGTAGCCAAACATCTCACTCAACGGCACATCTGCCTTGATCCGTGCCCCAGTAGGGCCTGTTTCTTGAGACTTGATCATGCCACGACGACGGTTCAAATCCCCGATCGCATCCCCCATATAGGCTTCAGGCGTGAATACATCCACATTCATGATTGGTTCCAGCAACTGAGGCCCAGCCTTAGGAATAGATTGCCGATAGGCAGCTTTTGCAGCAATTTCAAAGGCCATAGCTGATGAGTCAACTGGATGGAAGCCCCCTTCCATGAGCGTAAATTTCAAGTCCAAGCAGGGGAATCCCGCTAACACGCCTTTCTCAATGCAGCTCTCAAAGCCTTTTTGTACCGCAGGCCAATATTCCCTAGGCACACTACCACCCGTCACTTTAGACTCAAATTGGAAGCCACTACCGGGTTCACCTGGCTCAATCACATAGCCAATTTTGGCGTATTGACCCGAACCACCAGACTGCTTCTTGTGAGTATATTCATCTTCGAGTCGCTTCGTAATCGACTCGCGGTAAGCTACCTGAGGTTTACCCACCTCTACTTCAACACCATGGGTGCGCTTCAGAATGTCAACCTTGATGTCTAGATGTAACTCACCCATCCCCTTGAGAATGGTTTCGCCACTCTCTTCATCGGTCATCATGTGGAAGGATGGATCTTCCTGCACCATCTTGCTGAGGGCAAGCGCCATCTTTTCTTCCCCACCCTTCGTCTTTGGTTTGACGGCAATGGAAATGACAGGTTCTGGGAAGACCATAGGTTCTAGCGTCGCAGGATTTTTGGGATCGCAGAGGGTGTGCCCCGTCTGGACGTTTTTCATACCCACGATCGCCACAATGTCACCGGCCTGAGCTGAGTCAATCTCTTCGCGAGAGTTGGCGTGCATCTCCACCAAACGGCTGATCCGCTCGGTCTTACCGGTAAAGGTATTCAGCACAGTATCACCCTTCGATAACTTACCGGAGTAGAGTCGTGTGAAGGTTAATGCCCCAAAGCGATCGTCCATGATCTTAAATGCCAAGGCCCGCAGGGGTTTCTCTGGATCGACAATGGCAAACGTACCCGTTTCATGTCCTTCTAGATCGACTTCGGGCTGGGGATTGACCTCCATTGGGTTGGGCAGGTAATCAACCACCGCATTCAATACCAACTGTACGCCCTTATTTTTAAAGGACGAACCGCAGTAGGTGGGGAAAAATGACATGTCGCGGGTACCCTTGCGAATACACCGCTTCAGGTCTTCAATATCTGGCTCTTCTCCTTCCAGATACTGTTCCATCAGGGCATCGTCCTGCTCGACCGCTAGCTCAATCAATTTTTCGCGCCAGGTCTCGACATCATCCACCATGTTGGCAGGAACATCGGTAATTTCATAGTTCATGGGATCGCCAGAGTTATCCCAGATCCATGCTTTACGAGTGAGCAGATCGACTACACCGCAAAACTCCTCTTCAATGCCAATGGGTAACACCATCACCAAGGGCTTGGCAGCCAGCACTTGCTCAACTTGCTTCACAACGCGGAAAAAATCAGCCCCCGTTCGATCCAGCTTATTCACGTAAATGACGCGAGCAACTTTGGAATCGTTCGCATAGCGCCAGTTGGTTTCAGATTGCGGTTCGACCCCACCCGATCCACAAAAAACACCAATGCCCCCATCGAGAACCTTGAGAGAACGGTAGACTTCAATCGTGAAATCGACGTGCCCTGGGGTGTCAATGATGTTGAGTTGGTGGTCATTCCAAAAACAGGTGGTCGCAGCAGACTGAATCGTAATACCGCGTTCTTGCTCCTGTTCCATGAAGTCCGTCGTCGCCGCGCCTTCGTGGACCTCACCAATTTTGTGGATTTTACCCGTCAGTTTCAGAATTCGTTCAGTTGTGGTTGTTTTGCCAGCATCAACGTGAGCGAAGATGCCGATGTTTCGATAACGAGTGAGATCTTTCATAGTTGCTCTTTAGATTAAATGCGACAAACCGTTGGGTGACCACCTGCAAGCGTTACTTTGATGAAATCAAGGTTGCTTTCGTAGCCAGTGCAGACTGAATTTCAATTACGGAGAATATTAAGAAATCCTTTTCCCTATCTTTAGCCGCATTACTAATTGTAAAGGGTGGGATGTATAAGGTTAAAGAGGTCAACAAGATTAGACTCCCTTAAATCCGGTTGAGGTCTTGCCAAGGGTTGGGAAATCTGGGGTTGACCCTGGCAGCAATGTCATCCGCCAGTTAAAGCCAATTGCCGAGTAATACATAGGGTGCCCAGTAGGAGGGCTTGCTATAGGATGGATTGGTTTTGAGCAGCGTAACTTGAGCACGACGTAATGCTTCAGCTTTTGTGATCTGGCCCTTGGACAATTCTCGATAAAATTCACCAATTAAGAGTGCTGTCGATTGATCATCGATCTGCCATAGAGAAGCTAGGGTGCTCCGTGCCCCTGCCCGTACCGCCACTCCAGCTAACCCTAAAGCAGCCCGATTATCTCCTAAGGCAGTCTGACAGGCGCTAAGTACCAGTAACTCTACCGCTTCGGAGCGAGTTTGATTTCGGTTTCGGAGCAGATCATCGAGATCGTCCACATTGATGCGGCCATCAGCGGCCAAAATAAACGTTTCCTTAGCTTGGGAACTGAACTGACCATGGGTTGCCAAATGCACTACATTAAACGGAGCCGAGTTCATTTGAGTTTTTAAGCTCTGCTTGGTGAATGCCTGGTTCATCAGCTCAGTCATCTTGATTCCAGACTGTTGCATGGCTTGAAATTCAGTTTTGACTCCCGGTAGCGATGCAAAGTTTTTAGGGTCTTCAGGGGGATCGGTCAACCCTGCTGCCAGGGCTGTGAGACGTTCCTGGGCTAAGGGTTTGGGGGCAATCAGTTGTAGACCTTGACTTAAGGCAACTGCATAATTCTCAACTAAATATG
>JAYKHH010000059.1:0-3595 GCA_035285265.1 Leptolyngbyaceae cyanobacterium
CTGAGCGAAGTCGTAGGATCCAAAATCCAAAATCCAAAACCTGCCCTGAGCGAAGTCGAAGGGTCCAAAATCCAAAATCCAAAATCCAAAATTTCCCCCACCCCCTTAGGGCAACGTCAACTGCTCAGCCCGATTAAAGAACTGCCGACATAGCCCTTGGGTGACCAGAAACGTAGTAATCAAAGTTGTCAATGCCAACATGAACATGATCAGCATTTGATAGGCTGCCGCATCGAGGGGCGCAACCCCACTCAAAAGCTGACCTGTGATGATGCCCGGTAAAGTGACAACTCCGACGATCATCATGGCGTTGAGGATTGGAATCATTCCCGCTTTAATGGCTTCCTTGCGATAGGTTGCTACCGCTTGCTGGGCACTAGCTCCTAGGCTCAAGTGAGTTTCTATCTCCAGACGACTGGCATTGAGGGTGCTGAACAGTCGTTCTCCGGCGATCGCAGCCCCGTTCATGGCATGCCCAATCACAATCCCGGCTAAAGGAATGAGATATTGAGGTTCGTACCAAGGAGTTGGCTGAATCACCAACAGCGTCGTATAACTCAACGTGAAGAGGGTGCTAGTCAAGATTGATCCCCAAATCAAGGGTAAGAGACGGGGAATCTTTTTGCTGATGCGATTTCGCGTTACAATTGCAGCGATTGTAACCATCACCCCAACTATTGCTATCACCCCCCAGGGATTTCTGAGGGTGAAAATGATTGCTAGTAAATACCCAACGCCAATGAGTTGAGCTACGGTTCGCCCCGTTGCGATCGCTAAGCTCCACTCCAAGCCTAGGCGTTGCCAAGCCGATAATCCAATGGCGATCGCAATCATCCCCAAGGATAAAGGCAAGTCTAAAAAATCTAGGGGTTTCAGCGTGTTCACAATTACTTCCTAAAGGATTGACTAATCAATAGTTGAGCGATGGGATTGTAAAGTATCCATCCAAAATCTAAAATTTCAGCAGGGTTCAAATCCAGGTCAAGACCCAGAAATTGCATGGGTTAGGGTAAGGTAACCGTAGTTCTGCGGTGATCTTCCCCCAACAACCAGTTTTTCAACTCCGTCAAAATTCCTTTCATTTTCGGATTCCATTGTGTAACGAAATTTGATTGTATTAACCTATTTAATAATTGTGGTGTCAAAGCGTGAATAAAGTTCCTCCTCTAGATCTGACGCGGCAGTATGAAACCATTGGTGAGGCAGTTAATACAGCCGTTCTAGAGGTGTTATCCTCTGGTGCCTATGTTGGAGGGCCAATTGTTCAAAGCTTTGAACAACAGTTTGCCAGCTATGTTGGGGTGACCGAATGTGTTGCTTGCAACTCTGGCACAGATGCCCTCTATCTCGCCCTCCGTGCCCTAAAAATTGGAACCGGGGATGAAGTCATTACAACACCCTTCACCTTCTTTGCCACCACTGAGGTGATTAGTGCCGTGGGTGCGACTCCCGTTTTTGTGGATGTCGATGTTGACACCTTTAACCTTAATCTGAATCAAATTGAAGCAGCCATCACCCCTCGCACCCGGGCGATTATGCCCGTGCATTTGTTTGGGCAGGCTGTGGATATGACCCAGTTAATGCAGATTGCCCAAGCTCACAATTTGGCAGTCATTGAAGATTGTGCCCAAGCAGTAGGAGCAGCCTGGGGTGAACAGAAAGTGGGGGGAATTGGACACATTGGTTGCTTTAGCTTCTATCCCACCAAGAATTTAGGGGCTTGTGGGGACGGAGGGGCAATCACCACCAACGACCCTGAACTGGCTGCAATGATGCGGGTACTCCGCGAACATGGCAGCAAAACCCGTTATTACCATGAAGAACTTGGCATTAATAGTCGCCTAGATGCCCTTCAAGCCGCGATTCTGCAAATCAAGCTGAAGTATCTGGATACCTGGAATCACCAACGTCAGGCGGTGGCGCAACGCTATCAGCAACTCCTGAGTCCTCTTCCTAGCATTGTTCTACCTCAGGAATTGGCGGGAAGTAGCAGCGTCTGGAATCAATACACGATTCGAGTGCTAGACCCTGCCAATCGTCCCAATGGTACCTACCGAGATGGGATACGGAGTCAGCTTCAAACTCAGGGTGTAATCTCTATGGTTTACTATCCCTTGCCGTTGCACCTACAGCCTGTTTATAAGGGGTTAGGCTACCAGTCAGGGCAATTTCCAGTCGCTGAACAGATCTCCCATGAAGTTGTATCTCTGCCGATGTTTCCAGAGCTAACCTTGGAACAACAGCAGCAGGTTGCCTATGGCTTAAAAGACTGCTTGGCACAACCTATAGTGCTCTAAGAAAGCAGGGAACCCCACCCCTTGTATCTTGAAATTCAGGTAACCCGTCCCACCCCTAGTTCCTCCCAAGAAGGGGAATTAGAAAGGGTGTCCTAGTATGGGATCGACGGGGTGGGGTGGCTATTCTGTTAATTAATATTGACGGTGTTCGACATAAAACTTAATTTTTCCTATATTTGCGTCCAAAGTATTTGTAGTTTCTTATACTATAATTAACAAAAAGATAAGATCAACTGTTCTGGGTACGCTAAGCTCACTCCCAAGTTAATTAACGTGTTTATTCAAGATCATTCTATAGACGGTACGCAGCCCCACCTCGCCCTAGAATCAGAACTTGAAGTTCCCTCCCTGGGTATTCCCCGGTCTGAACCCTATGACCCAGCGGCGATCACCCGATATTACCGTTACCGCCCCTGGAGAACTATCTGGCGAGCCTTGCAGGTAATTTGGTTTTTTGTGGTTTTTATCTTGGCTCTGAAGTGGGATGAATGGACTCAGCAAGCGGTCAGTCACAAAAATCAGCGAGCCGTGCAACTCCGGGAAGGACTCACTCACTTAGGCCCGACTTTTATTAAGGTAGGCCAGGCTCTTTCCACTCGACCAGATTTGATTCGCAAAGATTTTCTAGAGGAGCTAATTAAGCTCCAGGATCAGTTGCCTCCCTTCCCAACAGAGATCGCCCGTCGCATCATTGAGCAAGAGTTGGACTGTGAGATCGAAGAAGTTTTCAGTCAATTTTCCCCAGAACCGGTTGCGGCAGCCAGTTTAGGACAGGTGTATCAGGCAACGCTGCGGAGTGGTGAAGCTGTGGCGGTTAAGGTACAACGCCCTAACCTACTACCCATCCTCACCTTAGATCTTTACCTGATGCGCTGGGGAGCCAGTTGGCTAGCGCCTTGGTTGCCGCTGAATCTGGGGCATGACTTGACTTTGATTGTGGACGAATTTGGGACGAAGCTGTTTGAAGAGATTGATTACGTCAATGAAGGGCATAATGCTGAAAAGTTTGCCTATAACTTCCGTAACGACCCTTCTGTTAAGGTTCCTTGTATCTACTGGCGCTATACCAGGCAGCATGTCCTAACCCTGGAATGGATTAATGGCTTTAAGCTTACAGACACCCAACGAATCCAAGAAGCAGGACTCGATACAGATAGCCTGATTAAAATTGGCGTTACCACCGGATTACGTCAGTTACTAGAGTTTGGCTTTTTCCATGCGGATCCCCATCCCGGTAACTTGTTTGCCATGCCCGACGGTCGAATGGCCTACATTGACTTTGGCATGATGGATCAATT
>JAYKHH010000060.1:0-8782 GCA_035285265.1 Leptolyngbyaceae cyanobacterium
CGGAAGACAATCCTTCGATGCAAGCTCTGGTTCCAAGATTGCACCCTTGGCACTGGCCCCCTACCCCCCCAATGCTGGGGGGAACCGGAAAGGGGGAAGTTCCTCAAGGGAAGGGACGATGATAAAAAGTTTAGAAAAACATATTAAATCAGGGATAGGGAAAAGGCCATGTCTGACAATACACGCTTACAACAAATCGTTCGCTCAATTTTAGAAGCTCCTGAGCAAGCCATCCGGTATGTCTCCGGGGCAGTCACAAGAATTTTTAGCCCGACCGATGACCAATATCCCAAAACAGGAGTCCAACCCTTTGAAGGAGATCCCCCTGATCGCAAATCTAGACAGGATAATTTTTAGTTGACCTCATTGAGATCCACTTCAGGTCTCAGAAGTGATATTTGCTCTTGGTTACAAAGATAAACCGTCTTCTTCTGATGACAGAGGAACAAAACCCAGGATCTTTCTAACCTAAGAGCAATCGCTCTGAATTGAGAAGGAGGGAATTCCAAGATGACCCCAGGTATTGTAAATGTGACCGTATCAGCGATCGCGACAGAAGTTGAAACCGTTCTAGAGACCTATCCTGACCATCCCTATCAGCAGGCGTTTGCCATTCCTGAATTACGTCAAAAGCTGATTACTTATGTGTTGAATCGTATCCCTAGTAACTATGTTGTCACGGAGCAGCGTCAGGAACTCTTGGTAAGTCTGACACCTCTGCCCGACGCCTCAGCCGAAGAGATCTGTCCCCCAGCCTTAGTTCACCAAGGGATTCAGCAAGTCCTTCGAGACAGTGAAGATCAAGTCAGTCATCACATTCCTGAAGACATAGATCCCGACTCGGCACCGTCCCAGTGGTTTGGCTAATCCATACATTGAAGGGGCCATCCTAGGCAAGGATCAACTTGCGAATCTGATCCGCCAGGGTGCGACTGGCGTTATCTGCAGTTACCACTTCAATTTGCTCAGGATTACTGGCCCCTAGCCCTAACTCTACCGCCCTGCGGATTTGCTCTAGTTGCCAAACGGATCCGCGTGAAACAGCTTCGGTTGTCCCCAACAATCGTAAAATCCCGATGGCTACTACATCGACTGCCACCCGATCTGTACCTGCCAGAATGACACCTGACTTCACCTTTTTGCCTGTATCTGGGCCACCATTGACTAACGCTTCCACGCCATCGAGCAATACCAGGGCTGGTTGGTAGACTTTATTGATCTCTGCAATCATCAACCGCTGATGAGGCGATGAATGCAACTCATTCATATAGTTGTAGCGATCGCCGGGGACATACTTCGCGACCATGCCCACCGTGTTCTTGAGGGATAGCGTAAAATGTCCACCAAAGCGATGGGTTTTGAGGCAGCAAGTATTAACGACTGCACCCGCATTCAAAATGGGACGAGCAACTGCAAAGCCCTGAACCCAGTGAGTACCCTGGGCTGGGAAATACTGCCAGCCTTCTGCAGGCAGCTCATCCAACACAATCGTCTGCAATCCATAACGGTCTGCCAGTTGGAACACACCTTTCGTGGTCATTGCTTGCCGTGTATTTGCCATCCCCGCGCGATCGCCAATGGTAATCTGTCCGGCTTTCGCATTTTGCAACTCCTGAACTAGTGCTTCTAATAGCCCTGTATCCGTTGCCGCAGGTGCGGGATCTGCAGTGTTGTAATTGGGCTTTAAAAACACCGTTTGGCCTTCAATACCCTGTGGCTGGAGGAGTTCCAGGGCCTTACGAGTTCCGACAACTCGGTCTTCGGTTCGTACCAGCACCACTCGGCTAGTACCGGTGAGGGGTGCGATCGCAGACATAGCTCCTTGAGTTTCAGGAGTAGGTGCTGCTGCAGAATTAGCAGATTCCCATCCTGGAATTACCGCTCGACAGGCCGCTGGCAAGGTTGCGGCTCCAGCCGCCAATCCTGCTAGCTTGAGCACCTTGCGTCTGTCATATCGGGGCGTGAAATCTTGATTTGTCATGGCGTTGACTCCGATCCCTTCATAGGATAGCCTAGCGAACTGCAGCTATCTTCTCCAATCCCAAGTTCCTGACTACCGCTAAAGTTTGGTAAGACCTGTATGAATACGGGGCAGTTTGAGGGACGATGAATACAGACTACATTACTCCCCCATCGCAAGCGGTTTCTGTCCATGAGGAAATTAATTACAGGTTTACGAGAGTTTAAAGCTGAATACGTCTCAGCCCATCGGGATCTCCTAGAGCAACTTTCCCACGGGCAGAAGCCTAGGGTTTTGTTTATCACTTGCTCTGACTCCCGCATTTCTCCTAATTTAATGACCCATGCAGATTTAGGTGAACTCTTTGTAATTCGCAATGCGGGCAACATCATTCCGCCATTTGGGGCCGCCAATGGCGGTGAGGGAGCTTCTGTAGAATATGCGATTCATGCCTTGGGCATTGAACAAGTGGTGGTCTGCGGACATTCCCACTGCGGAGCGATGAAGGGACTGCTGAAACTCAGCAAGCTTGAAGAAGATATGCCGTTGGTGTATGACTGGCTGAAACACGCTGAAGCAACCCGACGATTGCTGAAGGAAAATTATGGTGAATATTCCGGTGAGGAATTGCTAGAGATTGCGATCGCCGAAAACGTCCTCACCCAAATTGAAAACCTGAGAACCTATCCGGTGGTTCGCTCAAAACTCCACCAGGGCAAGCTTAGGATCTATGGTTGGATCTATGAGATTGAAACCGGGGAAGTGTTGGCCTACAACCCAGACACCAATGCCTTTGTACCTCCTCAAAGCCAACTAGATTACTCAAAGCAGGGTAGTATTGACGGTTTTTCTGTGACTAGTAATGGGCCAACTGCCATCGATATACCGACCCTGCACCAACCAGCAGCCGTAAGCGCCACCCCATCCCATCCCCAGGGAACACCTCCAGACATGGATGGACTCAACTCAATTCCATGGCTATCCCCAGAGCAAGCAGCACGCATCTATCGTGGATCAGCCCCAAAATAGACATCTAAGCGACCCGATGATTTGCAACCTGACTAAGAGGGTGTTTGAAAAGTCCCCAACGGTGAGATGAATGACCCCAATCTCGATGTCTACCCACGGTCGAATGAAGCTTGGAAGGCTTTTCTCGGAGGCGTGATCAGAAATTTTGTAACGTCACGCTCCCCTTTTTAAACACCCTCTAAGGTCACTGCTGAGAGGGTAATTTCCAAGCAAGAACGTCTTAAATCCCAAGCCTTCTGTAGGGCAACCCTGATGAGTGCTCTGAATCTGTTGGGTACTCACCAGGGGTTGTCCCTAGATTGCTACATTTTTTGAAGAAATGTCCTCATCTCAATCATGGGAGGCGCGCAATTCCTCAATCTCTAGTAAGCTGACCACCACTCCAGCGATCGGAACTGCCAAGAAAATACCCAAAACCCCAGCCACTCTACCCCCAACCAGTAAAGCAAAAAATAACACCACAGGATTTAAATTCACTGTACTCTGCATGACACGAGGAGACAAAAAATTATCTTGAAGCTGTTGCAGGACAATGCAAGCGGCCAAAACCTTGAGGGCTGTGAGCCATCCCCCTTGAACCAAAACAATCAGCGTGACTAAGGTAATCCCCAAGGTTGCACCAATGCCTGGAATGAGATCAAAAACTCCTACCGTAATTGCCAGCGCCAAAGCAAACGGAATCTGGAACAGCACAAACACGATAAACGTAGCCACACTGAGGACAAGGGAGATCAACAACTGCCCTCGAAAGAAACCTTGGAAATTGTGCTGAATTGCCGTTGCAAATCGATAGCGCTGTGGATTAGGAATTAACCTGAGCAGAAACCGCCAAATCCGCTCGCCATCACTGAGCATAAAAAACGCAATCACCAAGGTAATGATAAAGGTGAGGTAACTATTAAGCACGGATGGTAAAGAACTCACCACAAAAGTAGCACTGGATGTTAGTAGTTCCCTAAGCTGAGCTTCCACAGGTTCGAGATTGAGCGGAATATTTCGAGCCAGCAGAAAGCGTTGAAATTGCTCCAATGGATTGGTCGTAGAACTGAAAACCTGAATAATTTGATTCACCAATTGCTGAATCTGAGCCGAGATCGTAATCCCTCCGATCACCAAGAGCACAATCAGCGTCATCAAGCTGAGCACAATCACAACACTGAGAGCTATACCGCGACCTAAAAAGCGCTCCAGATAACGAACTGGATAGTTCAACAAAACTGCTAAAACTGCTGCCAGCGTAAAAGTAGCGATGACATACTCAAAATAACGGAAGGTCTCTAGCAAGGCCCAACCAGAGGCAAAAAGCAGCAAAAACCGAACTAGAGAACTGGTACTGAATCGACTCCAGAAATGATTTCCAATTGTATTTTTAGGCGGCTCATCCATCGGTTTGATCTTGGGCACTTGGTAATGTCTTAGGGGGCAGTTTCAGTCCTCGTCAGAGCTTACATTTGGCAGATTAGAGGATGATGTCTACTCCAGAACCTGACTTTTAAATCATTGTGCAAAATGAGAAAATATGTATCCCACTGGAGGGGCAATCCCCCCGCGATTGCCTTCCCATCCGTTGATTTAAAAAATGGGTTGTGAATAGCATGACCGAAGATCACACCACTCACAACCCAGATTAGAGCATCATCAAGGGCTGCTAGTAGCCCAGCTTAGCGGGGGCCTAGCCCTACTGCACCTGCGTAAACGGCCTGTTCGCCCAGTTCATCTTCAATCCGCAACAAACGGTTGTACTTGGCAACCCGTTCACTACGGCAGAGCGACCCCGTTTTGATTTGGCCTGCACGGGTGGCTACTGACAAATCTGCAATGGTCGTATCCTCTGTTTCCCCAGAACGATGGCTAATCACCGACTTAAACCCATTGCGAGTCGCCAGATCGATCGCCTCTAAGGTTTCCGTTAGCGAACCAATCTGGTTGAGCTTGATCAAAATCGCATTGGCAGCCTTTTGTTCAATCCCTTTCTGAAGACGAGTGGGGTTGGTGACAAACAGATCATCGCCCACCAACTGAACGCGATCGCCCAATTTTTGAGTCAGCAGTTGCCAGTGTGCCCAATCATCCTCATGGAGACCATCTTCAATCGAGATAATTGGGTATTTATCGACCAGACCCGACAGGTAATCAATCAACTCCACCGGAGAATGAGCCGCACCATCGTAGGTATACTGCCCATCCTTATAGAATTCACTGGCTGCTACATCCAAGGCCAGAGCCACTTGCTCCCCAGGCTTGTAGCCTGCCTTTTCAATCGCCGCCACCAATAAATCTAAGGCAGCTTGGTTAGACTCTAAATTAGGGGCGAAACCGCCTTCATCGCCTACACCCGTCAGCAGTCCCTTGGCTTTGAGCACCTGACTGAGGGCTGTAAATACCTCGGCTCCCCAGCGCAGCGCTTCTCGGAAGGAGGGCGCACCGATGGGGACGATCATGAACTCTTGAATATCGACATTATTATCGGCATGGGCACCCCCGTTGATCACATTCATCAACGGCACGGGCAGCAGATTAGCAAGGGGGCCACCTAGATACCGATACAGGGGCAGTCGCAATGCCTCAGCGCTAGCCTTGGCGGCTGCCAAGGAAACTGCCAAAATTGCATTGGCTCCCAAGTTAGCTTTGTTAGGTGAACCATCCAACTCGATCATGATCCGGTCTAGGACGATTTGGTTCACCGCATCCATACCAAGCAGTTTAGGAGCGATCACCGCTTCCACATTCTGAACTGCCTTCATTACACCCTTACCGCCATAGCGGCCAGAATCTCCATCGCGGAGTTCATGGGCTTCAAAACTTCCGGTTGAGGCACCACTGGGAACTTGGGCAAGTCCTACGGCACCGTTGATTAAATGAACTTCTGCTTCAATGGTCGGGCGACCCCGTGAATCCAGGATTTCCCTGGCTAGCAAAAAGTCAATATTAGTTTCTAAGGTGTCACTCATTAATTTCTAGAACCTCGGATAGCAAGGGAGGAATGGGCTAAGACTCGCCAGCGTGCTTCGGAGTCTTCCAGAGTACCGTAACAGGTAAACCGTTTAATCGTTTAATCGTTATTTAGAATACGGGCTAACTGGAATTCAAGCATTGATATTAAGAATCTTTGAAGCTCTCTATCCTGTGCTTAGAGTTTATCTGTCGCTTGAGAGGGGGGTTGAACAGTCCATCCCTGGATCATGCATGACTCTCTTTTTGGCTACCATCCACGACGGAATCAATGTTTGCCGTTATTTTGGCACGAGTTGCAGTCCATGTTTGACCTCACCCATCCCTTTTAAAACATCCTCCGAGGAGAGTTTCTGCGATTCCTGCTACTTCAGGATTACCCCAAATACTCAGCATCAGACTTTTCCACCCAGTCACCTGGCTGCTGGCTTCTATACTGATTAAAGAAGATTTCTCAGAATGGAATTACTATGCGATTGCTACATACCATGTTGCGGGTCAGTGACTTAGAGAAATCCCTCAAGTTTTACTGTGATGTTTTGGGGATGAAGTTACTCCGCCAAAAAGACTATCCAGATGGAAGATTTACCTTGGCCTTCGTTGGATATGGGGATGAAACCGACCACACCGTTTTAGAGCTGACTTATAACTGGGGTGTAGAACAGTATGAGCTAGGCACGGCCTACGGCCATATTGCGATCGCCGTGGATGATATCTACACCACCTGCGAAGCGATCAAAGCACGGGGTGCAAAAGTCGTGCGCGAACCCGGCCCCATGAAACATGGCTCTACCGTTATTGCCTTTGTAGAAGATCCCAATGGTTACAAAATCGAACTGATCCAATCCGGCACCCAAGGCTGGACAGAAGTGAAGGTGGGGGCGATCGCTGAATCTAGCCAATCCTAAATCCAACATCCTGAAGAGGGCCACCACGGGGGGATGGCCCCTACCCCAATCCAAAATCCAAAATTTTCCCCTGACACCTACCCCCCAACTGCCCAATACTTTTCCCAAGCTTGCCAGAACGTATAAATTGACAAGAGCGACAAGAAGGCACGGAACATCAAACTAACCACCGGATCCGGGAGCTTAGGCAGCAAACGAGTGCTTAATTGTGTACCGAGTAAGCCCCCTGCTCCTAAAATCATCCCTTGAATCACCAACACATTGCCCCTCAAACCATGACCGATACAGGCAGAAATGGCAGTGATCATTACCACCCCTAGGCTGGTTTGAATGGCTAACTTAATCGGCTCCTTCAGTAGCAAAAGCTGTAGGGGTACCATAATCACGCCACCCCCGACTCCAAAAAAACCTGCCAGTACCCCAGCAAGGCTCCCTGTCACTAGCTTAGAAAGCACCGGATTAAACGTGCGTTCTGGCTTCCTGTCTGGATTGTTTAAGTTCTGATTGAGCTGAGCCGTCAGACGTTGCTTAAGATCGACCAAATAGATATTGACAAGGAGCAGCACTCCAAACAAACCTAGCAAAATGTAAGGCTTGGACTTCACCTGCTCTGCCAGGTACACACCGAGTTGAGCCGTAAGTAAGGCAGGAAAACCCAAATAGATCACCCGCTTAAGATCCAACTGACCCATGCGCCAGTTCTGCACACTGCCAGAAATCGAGGTAATCAGAATCGCAAGGCTACTCGTCGCCACGGCTGGAACTGCCTGTATCCCAAGGGCCACCAGTATCGGCACCAAGATGGTGCCACCACCAATCCCCAACAGTCCCGCTAGAATTCCTGAAACGATTCCCCCACTCAGCAACCACGGCCAATTGTCTGGAATTACCACTGCACCCCCCTCGGTAAAATTGCCTTCGGTAACAGACCATGCACCCCCTTTTGAGGGGCATTCACAACCTGAGTAATGTGAAAATTTACCGCTAGGCTGCACAACACGTAGGCTTCTTCGGGTGCAATGCCCATGTAACGTTCCAAGAAGCCGATCATCTGTTGCAGTGCCTGTTCAAACGCTGCATCTAGGGTAGGACCAAAGCCCATGGTAATGATGTCGGTGGGGGTTTCGGCGATCGCTGTCCTCATTCCCATACCCTTATGAAGCCGCAGTTGCACGGTGCCGTTCATGGAGGTTTCGATCGCCGTCACATTCACTTCTCCATCCCCTTGGGCCGCATGTCCATCTCCGATCGAAAAGAGCGCACCAGGTACAAACACTGGTAAAAAGACACGAGAGCCTGCTTGTAACTCTCGATTATCAATATTGCCCCCGTAATAACCGGGTGGGATCGAAGATCGCTGGGTTTCATCCGTTGCTACCCCCAAAATGCCAAAAAAGGGCCGGAGGGGAATCTGGATGCCACTATTGGGCGGGAACTCTGTAATACCGGCTTTGAGATCTAGATCCAGAAAACGTAAAGCAGGTTCGGTAAATTGCTGGGGCAACGCTCCCCACCCAGCCCGAATCGCATTAAATCCGACGGGAAGGCGTGGGGAAATAGCTTCCAGAACCACCTCTAACCCATCTCCAGGCTGTGCCCCGCGCACATAAATCGGCCCTGTGAGCAGATGTGGCCCTGGCCCCACCCGCCGCTCCATGGGCAGATGATGGCAAATTTCCAGAAACTCTGGGGTCAGAAATCCTGGTGGTGCTTGGTGATGGACATAAAAGCCAGTGTAGGTTTCGAGGGTGACGCGATCGCCGGAATCAACTACCAAGGCAGGGGGCAAATCAGCGGAAAATCCGCCCAAGTGGACGGTCTCGCAGGTTGCCAGCAACACATGATCAGTCATATAAAAATTTCTGAAGAAGACTCGTCCCCCTTTTTATAGGCGAAGCCTTCCCGCAGGGTAGGGGGGTGCCGGTCGGGCGGG
>JAYKHH010000061.1:0-9873 GCA_035285265.1 Leptolyngbyaceae cyanobacterium
ACGTGAATTCGATAGCCCGATGTTGTGGAAGCGAAGTGCCCATAACATTGGGTTATTTAGCCCTTGTGCTTCCCACAGGTACACCTTATAAAAGCCCTGACTCCCATTGAGGTGGCCCCCCTAGCCCCCCAATTCTGGGGGGAATGATCTTAAAGTCCCCCAGAATTGGGGGCCAAAAGGGAACCAAAAGGGGGCGAATGCAGAGGATGGGAGACTTCTCAAACAGGTTCTTAGCTGGAACTTGACGTTGAATTAGCAGAAGTTCTACAGAAATTGCTGCATTCGAGTCAGCAATTGTTCAATGACCCTGGTATCTTCGGCAGTAGGAACCATCGTTAAATAGGTTTCTAGATCATGACGGGCTTCGAGCCAGCGGTTGAGATGGTAGTAAAGAATGCCGCGATCGCGGTGCTCTAGGGGTGCTTCAGGAAACAGCAATAAAATCCGTTCAATCACAGCTAAAGCTTTCTCTAACTGATGGTGTTGTAGATAAATCATTTTCAGATTTGTCAGCATTCGAGCTAAAAAGCGTCGTGAACTAATCTGTGGCAACAGATCTGGGGTCATTTCGATGGGGCGATCGTAAATCTGCGTTAATCGCTCCTGACAATCTTCAACAAAGAGAATTTCACCTTGATGAAAGGGATCAACATAGATCTCCATATCTTCAAGGTTGGGGCGAATCAGAAAATGTCCTGGCATCCCTACCCCAACCATCGGTAGGCCAATGTGTCGCGCAATTTCTAGGTAGACCAACGAGAGGGTGATGGGAATCCCAGTCCGTCGATCTAGCACATCATTCAGAAAACTATTTTTGGGGTCGTAGTAATCCGCCGTATTGCCGGTAAATCCTAAATCCTCGTACAAATAACGATTAATGGTTTGCAGGATACGAAGGGGATACTGCTCCGAGGGTAAGCGTTTTTTGACCTCGCTGGCTATGCCATCTAAGGCATTTAAGTAAACCTCTGGCTCTAACGCTGGGTATTCTTCCTGAGCAATATAGAGGGCTGCTGCCGCTAGATTAATGTGCTCTTCAGGCTGAGTTACTTCCTGATAAAAACGCTGCCGTGCTCTGGGAAAGTCCATCAGTTATTTCCTTAAGTAATATTCATAACTCAATGTATTAGGACTTACGCAGTTCCCACGAATTAAGAGGGGTTTTGGGGATTTTTGAAGGGTTACAGCCCTTCAAAAATCCCCAACTGCGTAAATCCTATGTATGAAGCAGCTAGGATTTGACATTGAGGCGAAATAAGAGAAATTGAGTGGTTTGCTTAGGATTAAAGTTATCGTCACTGACTAACAGTAAACTCTGGGTGCCATCGGGTAAACGCGGCCCTATGGTCATCCCTTCTAGGTTATCTAAGGGAATGTTGAGTTGACTCAGATCTAGCAAGAGCTTTTTACGAATCGGTGCAATGCCGTCTACGTTACCCTTAAGGCTGGCAATCTCGGCTGTATCCGTTGCTCCCCCCGTGGAAATTTGAAAGATGCGGGCACCAAATCCTTTTAAGCCAAACGATCGCTCCAAGGCCAAAAAATGTCCCCCTTGATCTAAGGAAAGCATTTCTGTCAGCCCATGATTGAAGCTCCCTTGAGGGCCATTATCCATTGGGTATAGATGCTCTGAAATCAGTAGGGGCGGGCCATCCTGAATCAAGTAATGCAAGAAACGGTTTTTATTGGCTGGGAGAGGGGGTGGAGAGGAATCCGCAGCATCTTGATCTTGAAGGAGAGGGACTTCCGTGGCTGCAAATACCCGAAACGGCTCTAGGGGGGAACTGCCGGAACCAATGGTTAACGATTCAAACCCTAGGTTATTGGGAACTCCCTGGGGGGTGTCGGCAGTCGCATCCGTCAGATATCGCTTGGGAAGGGGTAAACTTTGCCGCCACTCTCCCGTCTGCAAATCAAATTCATTAATAAAAGGCTGAATACCCTGTCCAGTATTTCCTTCACTGGCGACAAACACAGATTGTTGGGGTGAGAGGGCAATCCCTTCCGGGTTGATGGCACCCTTAGGATAGGGATTCCCATCTTCTTGCTTTAACAGGGTCACGCCTGTAACCTCCACTTTTTGGATGCCCAGCTTAGAGGAGTTAGCAGGGCTAACGGTGAGGTTGAGGGTATAAAATCGGGCGGGTGTCTTTTCGCCCCCGTCATCGGAAAGGGCATAGAAGCGATCGCGGGTGCGGTCGTAGGCGATCGCAGACAAACCGCCCACGGGTGTTCCCTCATAGGTGAGTTTGGGCAGTGGATACGCATCCAGAAAATCGAGGGACAGGTCTAAAAAAATCCGTTGTTCAGCCGTGACACGCGGGATTGCACAGGCTGTGAGGGTGCTGAACAGAACGACTGAGAGGAGCACTAACCCAAGGAACTGACGACCGAACTTGATCAAACCCAAACTGACCGGAAGATTCATGCTAATCCTTGCAGATGAAGAAGGCTCAGTTTTTAATCTAGCAGCCAATTTGGGGAGGAGGAATCGCTTGATTGGTTTGGATGGGACGAGCGATCGCTTGATTCGCCTGCCAACTTTAGAATCCGATGCCGAATTTCTTCTGAAATCCACATACCTGAATTTTGTAAGCGATCGATCAGTGGATTAATTTCTTCAGTTAAGCCTTCAGACTTGGCTGCCAATAAAACCTTCAGAGTTCCCCAAACCGTTAAGCCAGAAGCTTGGGCAGCACGTCTTGCCAGTCCATCATCCAACAATACAATTCGATCAGGGGTTTCCAAAGCTAGGGATAAAGCTGCAAGTTCACCCATGCCTAAATCCAAAAGCTTTAATTCAGTGGGTATCAATTGAGGCTCGACAATTTTTAACCAGGGATAGGTAGTAGAAGTAGGAACAGGAACATCGTATCCTCTCTTTTGCCCTTCTCTTAACTCAAGCACTACAGCATTCGGAATCCAGATCTCACTAAATAGTTCAGGCAGCCAACCTAAGGCGTTAATCCGATAGAGATATAGCAAGGGCGAAGTATTGCTAATTACTTCAGGCATGTTCACTTTCCAATTCCTGAAGTTCAGCTTCTAATGGAAAGACTTGATAGCGTCCCAGATTGAGGAGGAACTCAACCCGTGACATGCCAGCCAATTCAGCAGCCCGACCTGATGAAAGACGACCTAATTCGTACAGCTTAACAGCAGCTAAGATACACAACTCGTGAGCAAAGGTATCTGTATCTACATTGTCAGCTTGCAACATTGACTCTGGCACGTTAATCACAATTTGCCGAGTAGCCATCATGTCTCCCTACAGCATGGGGAAGGTTTTCCATCTCTATCATAGGTGTGCTGGAGCCATCTGAAAAACCACAGATAAGTTATTTGCAGGCATAGCATAAGTCCTGACCAGGAAAAGTTGTTGAGCTTGGGCAGCAGCTATCACCTCTTCTAGATCCCGCACACCCCACGCTGGATTTTGCCACTGAAGGCTCTGATCAAAATCAGCGTTACTGGATGCTGTATGCTCTCCCCCCTGCTTAAAAGGGCCGTAGAGATAGAGAATGCCACCGGGCGGCAGAATCCGCTTGGCTCCTGCCATCAACCCTAGGCAAGCTTACCAGGGAGCAATGTGAATCATGTTGATGTTGGCGATCGCTACAATTGGCTGATACTTCAAGCATTCCAAGAATTCATCCTGCTCCACTGCCCAAACGGAGTCACGGGCATCTAGGGCGATCGCGGACAGTAAATTATCCGCAGGACAATGTTCCCGCCAGGAGCTGATACTGGCTCGTGCGACTGGATTGGGGTCTGAGGGAAGCCACTGGCGGGGCTGGAGGCGAGGAGCAAAAAAAACGGCATGTTCTCCTGTTCCACTAGAAATTTCCAATACCGTGCCTGTGGGCGGCAAGACTTGCAGAAGCACTTCGAGAATGAATTCCCGATTGCGTTGGGTAGCCGGAGCGTATTGTCGAGCGTCTTGAGACTGATACATGATTGATAGATTCTAGTCTATTAAAATCCTAAAAAACATTGATTTGAATTTATGATGATTCACGAATACTATAAATTTTAGAGCCATAAAGAACTTCTCAGTCCTACTTGGCGCAGGTCGGTAGGAAGAAGTATCCAAAGCTCGTTATAACTGCTTATTCTTGCTGGTTCATTTCTCCATTCACAATTCAACGATGAACCCCG
The DNA here is from genome assembly GCA_035285265.1 of Leptolyngbyaceae cyanobacterium. Lineage (GTDB taxonomy): Bacteria > Cyanobacteriota > Cyanobacteriia > JARCMD01 > JARCMD01 > JAYKHH01. Next base: position 4,159 of record JAYKHH010000061.1, read on the forward strand.
CAAAAGTCTGAAGCCAGCCCATCGGTAATCGTCATCGTTAAACAGAAATCCATGCGTAAACATCCTGTCAGTATTCTCAGCATCAGGACTGTCTTTGTTGATAACCTGCAAGGAGGTGAATTGTGGTAGTCGTAGCAGATAAAGTGCAGCGCCGCTTAACCATGCAAATGGTTGAAATTGAAACAGGCACAATAGCTCTCCGATCCTTAGATTGGGATCGCGATCGCTTCGATATTGAATTTGGTTTACAGAACGGTACGACTTACAACTCCTTTGTAATTCAAGGTGAGCGCACTGCCCTGATTGATACATCCCATCAAAAATTTCAGCAACTTTACCTGGATGCGTTGAGGGGATTGATTGATTTGAGTCAGTTAGATTATCTGATCATCAGCCACACTGAACCGGATCATAGTGGATTGGTCAAAGAAGTGCTGGCTCTAGCTCCCCAGGTCACGGTTGTAGGCTCCAAGGTTGCTCTACAGTTTTTAGCGGATTGGGTGCATCAACCCTTTCAACAACAAATTGTTAAAAATGGCGATCGCCTAGATTTAGGCAAGGGTCATGTGTTGGAGTTTGTTATCGCCCCTAACCTACACTGGCCAGATACCATTTTTACTTACGATCATCAAACTCAGATTCTCTTCACCTGTGATGCCTTTGGAATGCATTACTGCGATGACCATACCTATGATGAAGAACTGGATTTGATTGAAGCTGACTTTCAATACTATTACGATTGCCTGATGGGGCCTAATGCCCGCTCAGTGCTGTCAGCCATGAAACGCATGGATGAGTTGCCTCCCATCCAGACCATTGCCACAGGACATGGGCCTCTGTTGCACCATCACCTCTCCGAGTTAACCAACCGATATCGCTCATGGAGCCAGCAACAGGCTAAAGCAGAAACAACAGTCGCTATCTTTTATGTTTCGGACTATGGATACAGCGATCGTTTAGCGCAGGCGATCGCCCATGGCATTACCAAAACTGGTATCGCCGTTGAAATGGTCGATTTGCGGGTAGCCGACTCCCAGGAAATCAGAGATTTGATTGGTGATGCAGCGGGTTTAGTGATTGGGACTCCCCCAACCTCTGGCCCTTTGACAACCCAGATCCAAACTGCGATTGGCACAATCCTGGCAGCAGCCAAGAGCAAGCAGGCAGTTGGTTTGTTTGAATCTGGAGGTACTGATAGTGAAGCCGTATATCCTTTGGTCAATCGGTTTCGGGATCTAGGGTTGACCCCTGGCTTCTCTCCCATCCTGATTAAGGAAACTCCCACGGAAGCAACTTACCAGACCTGCGAAGAAGCGGGAACCGATCTGGGGCAATGGCTTTCTCGCGATCGCAGCATTAAACAGATGAAAGCCCTGGATACGGATTTGGAAAAAGCCCTGGGGCGGATCAGCAATGGACTTTACATTCTGACAACCCAGCGAGGGGCGGTTCGCAGCGCCATGCTAGCATCCTGGGTCACCCAGGTGAGTTTTACTCCCCTAGGAATTGGTGTTGCAGTCGCGAAGGATCGGGCGATTGAATCCCTGCTTCATGTTGGAGACCAATTTATCCTGAATGTCCTTGAAGAAGGAAACTACCAGGGCTTGATGAAACACTTCCTGAAGCGATTTCCCCCAGGATCGGATCGATTTGAGGGTATCAAAATTCATCCGGCCAGTAACGGTTCTCCCATCCTAGCTGATGCCTTGGCTTATCTTGAATGTGAGGTCACTACCCGCATTGAATGCGGTGACCATTGGGTTCTGTACTCCACCATACAGACTGGAAGGGTTTCCAAACCTGATGCGCTTACCGCTGTACACCATCGCAAAGTAGGAAATCATTATTAGAGGTATTAGAGGGTATTTGAAAAGTCGCCCACCGTTCCATCCACGGTGGAGCCAGGTAATCAAGTCCTCTGGAGGATGCACTTGATTACCTCACGCCCCTTTTTTTACAAGCATTGATCCGGAATCCCAGATTTCCCATAAGCAGGATGGAACTTCCATCCTGCTCTTGTTTCCGTGGGCAATGGGCTAATTTAATTGCTCCCTACGCAATGCCTGGGCTTTGGCCAGTAGCATCAGCCAATCCTAAGAGCAGTCCTGAGTTTCCTGCCGATAGCCTTCCTAGCCCCCCTACCCCCCCAATTCTGGGGGGAATCGGATTCAAAGTCCCCCAGAATTGGGGGCCAAAAGGGGGCCAAAAGGGGGCCAATGCAGGGGACAGAGGCAGGGGGGTAGAGACCATTCAAACAGCTTCCATTAACTTGAAATTTTCATAATCAGAAAACTCTGAATACAACCTGGAATTTTATAGAAGTCGAAGCAAGCACCATGCAAGAAACCCTATCCAAAACACTGAATAACAGATACGAAACGTTGAAGCGTAATCGCATTGTGAGAACCCTGGAGATTGTTCAGGATCTGATCGTTGTCTCTCTATGTATTGGCTTGTTCACGGTCATGGTGATCCAGTTGCGGGCCATGTTCATTTTGTTGCTTCCTCCCTTGGACTTTCCTGCCGTAGCCTCGGATATTTTATTTCTGCTCATTCTCGTAGAACTGTTTCGACTGCTCATCATCTATTTACAGGAACAGCGAGTTTCGATCGGGGTGGCAGTTGAAGTCTCAATTGTTTCCGTACTTCGGGAAATTATTGTTCGTGGTGTCTTGGAAGCATCCTGGACTCAGGTTATGTCGGCCTGTGCATTTCTCCTGGTTCTCAGTGTGCTGCTCGTAGTTCGCGTTTGGATCCCTCCTACCTTCAGTGGCATTGATCCTGAAAAATTGCTTGCTAATAGAGCCAAAATTATGAACCAATCAGGACAACAAGGAGACCATTCTCCAGAAGCTGACGGTCAATTGGCAAGCCACGCTATTCCCTCCAACATTCCAAAACCGAACACTCACGTCATCTCTACATCTGAAGTATAAAAACTCGAATCAGCTTTCCATTTCCCCGTGTTTGTAATCAGAGGATGCCGCTTTATGTCAGATTATCGTCCCCGAGATGTACAGGTAGCCACGATTGGAGCCAACACGCTCGTGTTGCGATCGCGCACCTGGGATCGTTTGAAGTTTGAGGTAGAGTATTCGTTACAACGCGGAACCACGGCCAACTCTTATCTGATTCAGGCTGATCGAACCGTGTTAATTGACCCACCCGGTGAGTCCTTTACCCAGATTTTCCTGGAAGAGTTAAAACGGTGGACTGATCTGTCTGCGATCGATTATGTAATTCTGGGTCATGGGAATCCCAACCGCATTGCCACCTTAAAAGCCTTGCTGGAACTGGCTCCCCATATTACCTGCATTCGTTCCAAGGCAGGTGCTGTAGCCCTGCGCTCTGTCTTTGCAGATCAAGACTTAAAGATTGTTGTTGCCCGAGGCGATGAAACGCTGGATCTCGGGCAGGGTCACCAACTGCAATTTATGCCAGTGCCGTCTCCTCGTTGGCCCGATGAGTTGTATACTTTTGACTCTGCTACCCGTATTTTGTTTACAGACAAACTATTCGGTGCCCATATCTGTGGTGATGCGATTTTCGATGAGAACTGGAAGCAATTAGATGAGGATCGCCGCTACTACTACGATTGCTTACATGCCGCCCAAGCTCGGCAAATTGACCAGGCTCTCGATCGCCTCACATCCTTTTCAGCCAAACTCTATGCCCCCGGTCATGGCCCTATTGTTCGCTATAGTCTCAGTCGTCTGACCCATGATTACCGAGACTGGAACCAGCAACAGAAAGAGCAGGAAATGACCGTTGCTCTGCTCTATGCATCAGCCTATGGCAATACCGAAACAGCAGCCCAGGCGATCGCTAAAGGAATCACTAAATCAGGTGTAGCAGTGGAATTGATTAACTGCGAGTTCACTGAACCCAAGGATATTCAATTAGCGATTGAAACCTGCGACGGCTTTATCATCGGTTCACCAACCCTAGGAGGGCATATGCCCACTCAGATCCAGACTGCCTTAGGCATCGTTTTGTCTACTGCCGACAAGAGCAAATTGGCAGCAGTCTTTGGCTCCTATGGGTGGAGTGGGGAAGCGGTAGATGAACTGGAGAGCAAATTGCAGGATGCGGGCTATCGCTTTGGATTTGACCCAATTCGTGTCAAGTTCAAGACTACTGATGCTGTCTTGCAGCAATGTAAAGAAGCAGGAACTGACTTTGCCCAAGCCTTGAAAAAAGCTAGGAAGAATCGTACCATTCGCCAACCGATTAGCGATTCCCAGATCGATCGCACAGAGCAGGCTGTAGGGCGCATCATCGGCTCTCTCTGTGTGGTCTCTGCTAGACGAGAAGAAGTGAGCAGTGCCATGTTAGCGTCTTGGGTATCCCAGGCCAGTTTCAATCCGCCTGGAATTATGGTGGCGATTGCGAAAGATCGAGAGATCGAACCGTTGATGCATCTTGGCTATCCGTTTGTCCTGAATATCCTGAAAGAAGGGATGAACTTACGTCGTCACTTTATGAAATCCTTTGCCCCAGGAGAAGATCGATTTGTCGGTCTGACCACTCAACAGGCTGCCAACGGCTGCCCCATCTTGCTGGATGCCCTTGCCTATCTGGAATGTACAGTTAACAGCCGAACAGATTGTGGCGATCACTGGTTGGTTTATGCCGTCGTTAACAATGGCAAGATGCTACAGAACAACGGTATGACTGCCATTCAACATCGCAAATCCGGTGCCCATTATTAATTGAGGGCATTCTCTGGTGGGTGCCCCTAGCAGGATAGGATTCAACCGCAACTCCCTTTCTACCATCAGCCTCTTCTATCCAGCACAAACCCCCGATTTCATAGCCGGAGCGTATTGTCGAGCGTTTTAAAACCAATTTATAGTAAATAGACTTAAATCTATGTAGATCCTAAAAAAAATTGATTTTAGTTTATGGAAACTCAAGAATATTATTAGTTTTAGAGCGGACAAGCTCTGGTTTATCAGTCTGACATCTAATAGATCAGATGCTTGAGATTATTCCTAATAAATCCAAATTTTTTAAAACTTAAGAGGTTGGTCTATGAGCCAGATTTTGCTGAAAAGCCTTTGGTTATTGCCTTGCTATGCTTTGGTGGGCGTTTTTGCTGTTGTAGTTTGGGGGCCTGCGATCGCACGATGTGCAGAATTCCTCCTCAATCTAGCAACTTCTGTAGACTCATAGACTTTTGCACTGCTCTGGATTTTCTCTATCATCGCTTTGCCCATGATGATGTGGATTGAATAGGGGTCAGGCTGGTCCTGAGCCGTTCGACTGTGCTCACGGTAAACTACGTCGAAGGGGGGCAGGCGGCGTAGGGCAGGCATCTTGCCTGCCTTGAAAAAATGACGGTTTGGGGACAAAAACTATGGGTCAATCTTTGCTCTTTGCTGATCGGGTGGCGGTGATTGCAACGATGCACCACAAGGAAACGGTGATCGCTCCAATTCTGGAACAGGAATTGGGGGTGAAAGCGATAGTGCCCCAGAATTTTGATACCGACGCTTTGGGCACCTTCACTAGGGAAATTGAGCGCCCAGCCGATCAAGTCAGTACAGCCAGACTCAAGGCAGAGCAAGCCTTAGACCTGACGGGTGAAACCTTGGCGATCGCCAGTGAGGGCAGTTTTGGGCCACACCCCCAGATGCCCTTTGTTGCCTGTAATCGAGAGATTGTGTTGTTGCTGGATCGATTAAACGAACTAGAAATTGTGGGTCAAGTGCT
>JAYKHH010000062.1:0-5699 GCA_035285265.1 Leptolyngbyaceae cyanobacterium
AGTTAGCAGCTTGCTAGAGATCCCCCCTGCCCCCCTTAAAAAGGGGGGATCTCCAAATACTTCCCCCTTTTTTCTAGCGCAGCGGCGCGTCAGCGCAGGGGGGAGGGGGGATCTCTGGGGATGGCAGCATCAGTTTAGATATCTCTCTGACAGGCTGCTAGTCTAAGCTTCTCACTCTCAATCCTCTCTTTTTGGGCAAGTCCATTACATCCTGCAAATCCTATGGCGATCGATACTGATATCCGCGACCAAGCATACCAGTTCTTCATTCAAGAAGCTCCAGAGTTGTTGCAAGTGATTGAAGCAGAGTTGCTGACTCTGCAGCACGACAGGAGCACTGCCAAAATTCATAGCATGATGCGGGCTGCCCACTCGATTAAGGGAGGAGCCGCGAGTGTGGGGTTAGAAGAGATTAAAACCATTGCTCACAATCTGGAAGATTGCTTTAAAGCCTTACACCACGACGCAGTAGACCTGGATGACGAGTTGGAAGGTTTGCTATTAGAAGGTTATGACTGTATCCGCATTCCCTTAATGGATCAAATTGTTACTGGACAGTTTGATGCAGAAAAGAGCATGAGGATGGCGGAGTCTGTCTTTGCTAGATTAACCGTACGCTTAGGGGAAGTTGCTGGGGGGGAAGTCCAGTTACCGAGTTCCATTGAGCTAGGCATTGACATTGCGACAGAAATTTTTGTTGTGGATGTGGTGCAGGGGTTAGATCGTCTCACCTCGGTGCTAGCGCAGCCTTACCTAGACCCTACGACGGTAGCGGGAGAACTGCGGGCGCAAGCAGAGGTCTTTGTCGGTATCTCGGAATTGCTGACCCTGCCAGGATTTGGCGAAATTGCCCATACCACGATCGCGGCTCTGGATGCCCACCCTCAGCAAGCCATAGAGATTGCCCAGATCGCGATCGCTGATTTTCAGGCAGGTCAAGAAGCAGTTATGGCAGGCGATCGCACCCATGGAGGATCGCCCTCTATGGCTCTCTTGGCCCTAGCTCGTACATCTGGAATAGCGACCGAGCCACTTTCAGAGCTTGGGATCGCCCAAGTTGAGCCAGATGTCGCCCTCTGGTCTCCTGGGGTCGAAGATATGTTTGGTGACGTTGCTTCTCCTGGAGAATCTACTGAGGACGAAGCTCTCTGGTCTCCTGCGATCGAGGATATGTTTGGCGAGCCAAGTTTAGCGGAAGAGTCTGTCCGATTGGAGCAGGATTTACCTTCCTTCGATTGGGCAGAAACCCTGGTTCCAACAGATGGTTCCTCCATTAATCCCTCTCTCTTGGTAGAACCCAGCATTGAACAGGGTTGGGCTGAGTTAGACTTCTCAGAGCTGACCCTAGACCTAGAACCCCTGCCTTCCTTTCCATTGTTAGATGACGTGTTTGGTGGCGAGGAGTTAGGGGACAGTACCTTGGGCGACCTAGAGTCCCCCGCTATCCCCCTGGAATTGGCATCTTTTGATTTAGATGTTCAGCTTGCTCTCCCTGAAGCCATTGATCAGGATACTGAAATCACCTTAGAAGAACCTATTGAAAATCCCAAAGTAGCTGCTGATTCTAGGCTCGAACTAGATACGGGCTTGGAAGACGCTCCTATCCTAGCGGAATTCGCAATTGACCCTGATCTGCAAGTCCAAATACGAAACTTTCATCTAGAAACTGAACTCTTTTTAAAGGATCAGGAAGTCAAGACAATACCTGACCTTGCTACCATCGCAGAAGAACCCCTGATCCCTCAAATAGCGGAGCAGCATCAGCCCAGTCAAGTTCCAACGGGCATACAAGACTGGATTAGTTCGGTAGAGCAGGCATTTGAGGGTTTGCCGGTGCTGGAAATGCCGACTCCGGTAATAGGGACAAGCCGGATAGAGACAAGCCGGATAGAAACGCCCAAAGTTGCTGCTGATTCCGGCGCGATCGCCCCACCTGCCTCTCCTCCCCAACCCCTAACTGATTATTACCGGAAGCCTCTTAAGAAAACTGCTGCAACAGAGAATAGTGCAGAAGTGCCAGCCCAGCTTTCGGTGCGGGTTGACCTGAGCCGTATGGAGCGCATGAATAATGTGGTGGGTGAGTTAGCGATCAACCGCAATGGTTTATCGCTTCAAAACGAGCAACTCCAGGAAACGGTTCAAGAACTCTTGCGAAGGTTTGCTAAATTCCAGGCCATGGGGAATCAGCTCCGTAACCTCTCTGACCGCATGTTGGTAGCTCCAGAACGCTACAATCCTCTCTCCAACTCCCCAATGACTCGTCAAGTTGGCGGTACTACAGGTGATCGCAAAGGATTCCGTCAGGGGGATTTCGACTCCCTCGAAATGGACAGCTACGGAGAACTACACCTCTTGCTGCAATCAACCCTGGAGGAAATTGTCCAGATCGAAGAAACCGTGGGGGACGTGGCCCTGCTGACCAGGCAATCCAACCAAACCTTAGAACAACAGCGGCAAATGCTGACCTACCTGCGGGATGACCTGATGTGGGCACGGATGCTTCCCCTCGGAGAAGTGCTCAACCGCTTCCCTCGAACGCTGCGTGACCTTTCTAACACCTATAAAAAGCCCGTCGATCTCAAGCTAAATGGAACAGGAGTTCTAGTCGATAAGGCTGCCCTAGAAAAACTCTATGATCCCCTCCTGCACCTGCTGAGAAATGCCTTTGACCACGGCATTGAATCTGTGGAAGCTCGCCGTCAACAGGGCAAACCTGAGCGGGGACAGATTGAAATTCGTGCCTATCATCAGGGAAGCCAAACGGTGATTGAAGTGCGAGATGATGGTCAAGGGATTAACTTAGACCAGGTTCGCCAAAAGATCATTGATCTAGGGTTGCTCTCCCCTGAGGAAGCTGCTACCGTCTCCACGGAATTACTGGAATTTCTATTTGAGCCAGGATTTTCCACCGCGATCGCCGTGACGGATCTGTCCGGGCGAGGTATGGGTCTAGATGTGGTGCGATCGCAGCTTCGAGAACTCAAAGGCAGTGTCACAGTGGTCTCCGATCCAGGACAGGGAACAACCTTCACCCTCCGGATTCCCCTGACGCTGACTATTGCTAAATTGCTGGTTTGCCTGGTCGGTTCCAGTGCCTTTGCTTTACCCTCTGACAGCATTGAAGAGATTTTAGTCCCCAAGGCTGACCAGGTGAAGCAATCCGCAGGACACCGATTTTTGCAGTGGCGAGGCCATATCGTTCCGGTCTATGCCCTCTCCGATGTGATTGATTACGCCTGTCCCCTGCCAGAAGCAGCTCCTAGCTCAGCTCTGGTTGCCGTACCCTCACCAGCAGATTGGGCACCTCCCCTGCTATTGCTCAATCAAAACAATCAATTTCTAGCGCTAGAAATTGACCGTTTGGTGACGGAGCAAGAACTGGTGATTAAACCCCTCGGTTCAGTCCTGAAGCCACCCCGTTATATTTACGGTTGCACGATTTTGGGAGATGGGAGCTTGATTCCTGTCATTGATGGACTCACCCTGTTAGAACAAATTGTGGGTCAAACCAAAACCTCGACGATGGTACTAACCACCTCGGAATTCCCAGTCACTGTACCCCTTCAAGCTAGCTCAGGGGTGAGTAAGCCTGCTATCAGAACCGTTCAGGCTAACACCTTGCTCATAGTCGATGATTCCATTGCCCTCCGGCAGACCTTGGCACTGACTTTGCAAAAAGCGGGATACAGAGTTCTACAAGCACGGGATGGTCGAGAGGCGATCGAACAATTACAGAAGAATGCCCATATCCAGCTCGTGGTAAGTGATATAGAAATGCCCAACATGAACGGGTTTGAGTTTCTCAGTCATCGTCGCCAAGACCCCGTCCTCTCCAAAATTCCAGTTGCCATGCTGACTTCCCGGAGCAGTGATAAACATAAACGTTTGGCGGCCCATTTAGGTGCGAGTGCTTACTTTACTAAGCCCTACTTGGAGCAGGAGTTTTTAGCAGCCCTGAAAAATCTCATCACCACCCATCCATCCCCGGCTGCTCCAGCCCTAACGTCTTAAATTTTAGGTTAATTGTCACCCGCCAGTTTCCCCTTACTGTGAGTCCATGAATAATACGCTGATTAACTTCTCGTCTGACCCGCAGCAGTTGCTGCCTCTGAAGGATACCCCGACGATTCAAGTCATTGTGTTTGGGATCGGTCAGCTTAACTTAGCTCTGCGAGTGGAATCTATCTATAAGGTGCTCAAGCAAACCCAGGTGCATAGTAGTGGCTTAGGGGATATTGGCATTGCCCATATCGGCGATCGCGAAGTTACGGTATTAGACCTCCAACGGCAACTCTTTCAAACCAGCAGCCTAGATACCCAGGCTATGAGCTGCTATTTAATTGTGGCCACCAAAGCATCCGGAGAACTCGTTGGCATTCCAGTTGACCTCGTGCCTACCTTGCTAGAAGTGCCCATAGCCCTGGTGCGGGTCTTGCCCGCCTCCTATCGCCAAGCTGACACCCTAGGAATTGCCAGCCACGTTGCCGTTATTCCCCAGGAATCAGGTTCCCTCACCCTGTTTTTAGTGGATATAGAGCAGTTACTTTAGGTATCCTCGCCCTCAGGAAGCTGTTTAAAAAGTCTCTATCCAGACTCAAATCCGAACCGATCCCCCCTAACCCCCCATAAAAAGGGGGGAAGCTCTCCACTTCCCCCTTTTTTCTAGCGCAGCGGCGCGTTAGCGCGGGGATTGAGGGGGATCAAAACGTCTTGCTACCCAAGTAATAGGTTTCAAACAGGTTTTCAGAAACCCAACACGATCATTCAACCGTTGCCGCTCATCGGTAATATAGAGACTGTGCGTTCGTCCCAGTTGATGAGACAGTCAGCTACGGTCAATGGAGTCTGAGCAAAATGGAAAAAGATCAGAAATCAACGGTTGTAATTACAGGTGCTTCTTCGGGGGTGGGTTTATACTCCGCAAAAGCGATGGCCCAGAGAGGATGGCATGTGGTGATGGCCTGCCGGAATTTAGACAAGGCCCAACAAGCTGCCGAAACCGTGGGTATTCCCCAGGATAGTTACTCCCTGATCCAGATCGATCTCGGCTCCTTAGAAAGCGTCCGGCAGTTTGTGAAGGTCTTTAGGGCTAGGGGCTTCTCCCTCGATGCGTTGCTGTGCAATGCCGCGATTTATATGCCGTTGTTAAAAGAACCACTGCGATCGCCAGAGGGATTTGAGTTAAGCATGGCGACCAATCACCTCGGTCATTTTCTCCTGTGTAACCTGATGCTGGAGGATCTGAAAAAATCATCCTTTAGCGATCGCAGGCTGGTGATTTTGGGAACCGTGACCCACAATCCCGATGAACTGGGTGGGAAGATTCCACCGCGTCCAGACTTAGGAGATCTGCAAGGCTTTGCCGACGGATTTAAAGATCCAATCTCGATGGTAGATGGCAAAAAATTTGAACCCGTCAAAGCTTACAAAGATAGCAAGGTGTGCAATGTACTGACTATGCGGGAGTTGCATCGGCGCTATCACGAATCCACTGGAATTACCTTTAGCTCTCTCTATCCAGGCTGTGTGGCCGACACGCCTCTATTTCGCAACCACTATCCGTTATTCCAAAAGATCTTCCCCTGGTTCCAGAAAAACATCACTGGAGGCTACGTGTCCCAGGAGTTATCCGGTGAACGGGTGGCCATGGTAATCGCCGATCCAGAGTACAAGCAATCCGGTGCGTATTGGAGTTGGGG
>JAYKHH010000063.1:0-2845 GCA_035285265.1 Leptolyngbyaceae cyanobacterium
GAATACGTGCTTTGGACCAATGAAACTGCTAAGGGTGATGCTGACACCATCGCTCAAGCAATCCAGAATGCCAGGATTGATATCAGACGACCTGAGAAGTTAGCAGCCGCTCGTCAACAGCTTCAGCAACTGCTTGTATTTAGTAGTGATGCTGCCCCTGAAGAGGTGATGAGCTTCAAAATCCTAACGAATGCGAGGGGGCAAACCGTCCTCCAAAATATTCAAGTTCCGTCAGGGGACTTGAATACCTTTCCCCCCTTGCCCACCCCCGATCAGTCCGTCGTTCCGCAAGCATACCGCCCCGTTTCCGTACCGACTGGCATTGCCCTAGGGGATATACCGATTGTCCAGAGTGCGCTTCAATCGGGTCAACCAATATCGGGCATGGAGTTAATTCAGGGTAAAACCCTGCAAAGTTTAGGGCTAGGACAACAGGCAGCCATTGGAATCCGCCCCCAGGTCACCCAAAATTTATCTGAACCCAAACAACCCTTCCCACCCAATACCTACGATATCGATCAGGGCCAAGCAGGGTTTGTGAGCATGGCGGTTCATCCGATCAAGGTCAACAATCAGGTGGTAGGGACTGCAATTGTTGGAACACTGATCAACCGTAACTATGGCTTAATCGATAAATTCTTACAAAAATATACTAGTGTTTCCGTTGCTACAGTCTTTGCTCAAGATTGGCGGGTGACAACCAATGTGCCCTACGTCAACCCTCAAACCAATAGCCCGGATAAAACGCGGGCTATTGGCACCCGATCCTCCCGGCAGGTTGCAGAGACTGTCTTGAACCAGGGGAAAGAATTTGTAGGTTCAGCCAATATTGTAGGTGAGGATTATTTAACGACCTATTTGCCTTTATATGACCATCGCAAGACCCTCGATCCTCAAGCCAAGCCGATTGGGATGGTGTTTGTGGGTAAGCCCCTCACCCAAATTCAAGCGGATTTGCGAGGCCAGCAACTCGTGGGTTATGGGATTGGCGGCGGCATCCTTGTCTTGGTCAGTGTGGTCGCTTTTCCCTTGGCGGCTGCTCTGTTCCGTCCCCTCCAGCGATTGTCCAAATATGCTCAGCGCATCGGCTCAGGGGAAATGGGAGTCAGCATCGAAGTCACAGCAAGACACGATGAAATTGGGGTGTTGACCCAGGAACTCCAAAAAATGGCGAGTAGTGTTTCAGCCAACCTCAAAACAGCTCGCCTCCAAGCTGAGATGGTTTCTAGTGTGCGCCGTGTAGAAGATTTGAATGCGGTTTTCAACCAAGTTACGGCGTGGGCCCGCGAATTTCTTGGCGTTGAACGGGTTGTGATCTATCAGTTCAATCCGGACTGGAGTGGATACATTGCGGCTGAATCTGTATTACCAGGTTGGGGGCAGGCATTGAACCAGGCGATTGAAGATGCTTGTATTCCAGAATCGCTTCGGACGGCTTACCTGCAAGGTCGCGTTGTTCCGACTACCGATGTGTTTAAGGCTGGTTTTCACCCTGAGCATCAAGCGTTAATGGTCAGACTCCAGATTAAATCTAATTTGGTCACCCCAATTGTGATTGGAGATCAGCTCTTTGGACTCTTAATTGCCCATCACTGTGCTGAGATTCATCCTTGGCAACAGGCTGAAATTGATTTTCTCTCACAGTTGGCTCTCCAAACGGGACTCGTCCTAGACCGGGTCTATTTCCTAGAGCAACAACGCCTAGAGGCTGAGCAGCAAAAGCTAGCGAGGGAGCAACTCCAGCAACGAGCCTTGGACTTACTACTAGCTGTTGATCCGGTGAGTCGAGGGGATCTCACCGTACGAGCCAGGGTCAGCGACGATGAAATTGGGACGATCGCTGACTCTTACAATGCCACCATTAATAACCTCCGGAAGATCGTGTCTCAGGTGCAGGTCGCAACGCAGCAGGTAACTGCTACTACGGATACCAACGCAGAGGCTGTGCAAGAACTCTCCCTAGAATCTTTGCAACAAGCAGCAGGGATTGCGACTGCCTTGAATCAAATTCAGGAAATGGCAAATTCGATTCAACTGGTAGCCCTGAATGCGGCCCAGGCGGAAGCGGCGGTTCAGCAAGCGACGCAGACCGTTGATGCCGGAGATGCGGTCATGAACCGTACCGTGCAGGGGATGCTAGCCATCCGAGAAACCGTTGCAGAAACATCAAAGAAGGTCAAGCAGTTAGGAAGCTCTTCCGAAAAGATTTCTCAAGTGGTAAGCCTCATTGGTACCTTTGCGGCCCAAACTAACTTGTTAGCCCTGAATGCTTCCATGGAAGCAGCGCGGGCTGGGGAAGAAGGTCGAGGCTTTGCGGTAGTTGCTAACGAAGTCCGCTCCTTGGCTCGTCAATCTGCCAAAGCCACCGTAGAAATTGAAAAACTTGTTGCAGAGATCCAAGCGGAAACCAACGAAGTGGTGGCAGCCATGGAGTCAGGCACAGAACAGGTGGTCACCGGAACCAAGCTAGTGGATGAAGCCCGCCAAAGTTTGAACCAGATTGCCGCCTCTAGCACTCAGATTAACCAATTGGTGGTCGCGATCGCAGAAGCGGCAGCAACCCAAACCCAAGCTTCTGAAGCGGTTACCCAAACCATGACCGAGGTGGCAACCATTGCCAACAAAACTTCAATGGGAGCTGCTGAGGTATCAGATTCCTTTAAAGACCTCCTAGCCGTGGCCCAGGAATTACAAACCAGTGTGGGTCAATTTAAGGTTAGTTAGCAGCTTGCTAGAGATCCCCCCTGCCCCCCTTAAAAAGGGGGGATCTCCAAATACTTCCCCCTTTTTTCTAGCGCAGCGGCGCGTCAGCGCAGGGGGGAGGGGGGATCTCTGGGGATGGCAG
>JAYKHH010000064.1:0-7514 GCA_035285265.1 Leptolyngbyaceae cyanobacterium
TGTTCCAACCCTGTAGACGTCTCAAAAGCTGAGCCATAACTGTCTACACCGTCAAGATTCATACTGTCAAACTTAAATCCACTGGATTCATCTAGGGACCACTCGCTGGTGCCTGTGTTTGCAAAACTGAGGGAATCCTCCGAATGAGTGGCCCCTGCAGTTACCACCCCGTTATGAGAGGATTGATCTGTAATAAACTGATTAGCATAGTCTAAGCCACTGTTAGCGTATTCGAGGAATTGCGGGTCAGAGGTTAGACTGATGACTACTTGATACTGTTCGCGGGCCACTTCATACTGCTGTAAGCCGTAGCAGTAGATATGCCCCCTGAGTAAACGGGCATTCGGATCATCGGGATAATCTTGAATGAGTCGGTCAACAATAACTGCTGCTGCCTCGTAGTCCTCTGCCATATAGGCTTTTTGAGCCTGTTGATATTCCTGCGCGTACTCAGTTTTAGATCCCATTTTCCCTCTCCTGCCAATTGAGTGTTAAGTGCTGAGTCCTGAGTCCTGAGTCTCGCCAATCTGCGTTGCACTCAATTCCCATAACTCGTTGTCTATGTAAGTTCTCAGTTCTCAGTCCTTTCACTTCATGTTTCTCCTCATGCTGCCCACCGTGCCGATCGCAAAATTGCCACCTGATCCAGCAACCGGAGAAACTTAGTGTCTTGGTTCTCAATTACCCACTCCCCTCTTAAAAAGGGAGCCATGCTGTCTGGGACATTGGTTGGCATTTGTACTTCGTCAATGTCTAACCAAACCATACCCACGATTTGGTCAACTGCCAACCCTAACATAGTGTCTTGATCCTCTACAGCAATCACGGAAATTTCTGCTCGATCGGTATTCAGGGAAATTGGATCCCCTAGGAATTGCCCTAAGTCAGCCACCCAAATCACTTGCCCCCGCACGTTCAGGGTACCCAAAAGTAAAGGAGAAACATTTGGAATAGGCGTAATTTTATCAGGAGAAGGAGAGATAACCTCTCGGATGCCTACTGCAGGCAATGCAAACTCATTACCAGAAGCCACAAAAAATCGCAAGTGTAACTCACCTTCAGGACTCTCTAGCTCCTGAAATTCCGGTGCTTGATCTTGACCTCTACCGGTCAGAAAATCTGGAATACCTACCATCCAAGTTTATCCTCGTAGCAGTTGTTTTACAGTTCCAACCAATTCAGTGGGCTGAAAAGGCTTGGCAATATAGGCATCTGCTCCCTGCTTCATCCCCCAATAACGATCAAATTCTTCACCTTTAGAAGAACACATCACGACGGGAACACCCTGAGTTTTGGGATCAGCCTTAATTCGACGACACACTTCATAGCCATTCATACGAGGCATGACAATATCCAATACCACCAACTCTGGAGGATGCCCCTCAATTCGCTCTAATGCTTCGACGCCATCACTCGCTTCAGCTACGCTTAAACCACTCCCTTCTAGAAGCCCTTTAATCATTTCCCGCTGTGATTTGTTATCTTCCACAATTAGAACTGTACTCATAGCTTTATCTATCTACCTGCTCACTGCAAATATTAACGGGAAAGATCGACCTCTTTAACTCTTGAATTTCAGAATGACTTAAATATTTTCTAAGGCGGGTAGGGTGAATCAGTCAGAAATTGCCTCATAACCTGCTTGCAAAACCATTAATTGGGTAGCAGGATGCTTGAAATCCCCCTTTTTTAAGGGTGATTCTGGAACGGCGCTCCCTTTTTTAAGGGGGAGCAGGGGGAATCGGTTCGGATTCAAGGGTGGATGGGGATGTTTCAACTCGGTTCTCAGTCATATCACCTTCTAACTCATCTTTTAACGTATCTACATCTTTTAATGTATCTATAAATAATCCGTCAGAAATGGAATCGTCAGGATTTCCTGGGCCAATATATTTTTCTACAAGCATCAGCAGCTCACTAGCCCCAAAGGGCTTGGTTAAGTAGTCTGTTGCCCCTGCCATTCGGGCCTTCACTCGGTCAATAAATCCATCCTTACCCGTTAGCATGACGATGGGAGTTTGCCGAAATGCACTCGATTGACGGAGCATGGCACAAATTTCGTATCCATCCAAGTCAGGCATGGCGATGTCACATAAGATCAAGTCAGGGTGGAACTGGAATACGAGACTCATGGCTTGAAGAGGGTTTTCGATCGCAGTCGCTTCGTAACCATGGTGACTAAGAATTGACTCAACAGCCTTACGAATTGTAACCCCATCGTCAATACACATAATTCGAGGGGCTTTTGCCTTCTGCTCTTGTTGAAGGTCGGAAGTTCGATTAGGCTTCTCCCCTGTACCTAGGTTTGTTTCATCAGGGGTTGCATATAGGAGTTGGACTGAACCTTGCTGTATATAAGGATAGAGTGCCCTAGCCACCACTAAAATATCTCGATTCCGATACCGAGCAATTTGACGAATGGAGGTTTTACCATCCATCCAACGGGCTAATTGAGTAAAGATGTCCGTAGGTAAAGTTTGTTGGAGATGCTCCAAATCAGCGATCGCAGGACATTGATCCGGAGATTGGATGTGAGGATAAAATTGCTTCCACTCCTGAACCTGCTTGATAATCTTGGCTACCAAAGAGCCAATTTCTAGGGTTGTGAGTTGAGGGGTTAAGGCCGAACCACCTTCAAAAATAAACAAGCCTTGGCGCAGATTCAGTAAATCAAACAAGGTTTCCTGTACCATGCCTTGGATGATGCTGCGCCCCTGAGCAGGGGTCAGGATGTGATTCTCTAATAAAGCCCAGAGGTAGCCATACTCTGGCGCATTGATAGAAGCAATCTCAGCCCCCTTAACCGTATCGATCGCTACTTCTACTTGGTAACGCCGCAAGTGATCCCGTAGTCGAGATAGCCCCCCATTGCTCTCTGCCGCATAAATAATCTGCCCATTCAGGAAGAAGATAAACCAAGATCGTTCTGCTAAGCGCCTAGAGCTACGCATTGGCTTAAAATAAGCAACATTAGGGCTGCTAACCGGACCTCCCTGGAAGCTATAAGCTTCAACGAGAAGTTCACCCGTTCGCTGACCCAATTCAATGAGTTGCAGGATGCTGCGAATATCGATTTCGTTTAAGTTTCCCTGCATGTAGCGGCAACACTCTCCTGAAACACGTTAGACTGCTTTAAAATCGTTCCTTAGCTTGCATAGATTCTTAGAAGCCGAGACTGCAACGTCTTGCTTTTCTAATCGGCTTAAGTAAAATTAGGCTAAGTTATAAGCAAATACACATAGGCTTAAGTAGTTTTAACATATATTTTCTCATTACCCATTTCCCTTAGGGACTTGATTGGATTTACTCTATTAACGGCTTTTAGAGATAAACATGACTCATTATATTGCTTTTGTAATATTTACTACAAAAACCTAGGAGTCAAGTTGGCAAAAAACCAGGATGGTGACTTTTAACTCAGACGATGTACTTAAAAGCTAGTTAAAAAATGAGTATGATCAGGTCAGATCTATCTAGGTTGCCTGTGAATTTCATCCCTCTAACCCAAGTACCCCAGTGATAGATGGATTGGATTTTAGGTTCTCTGTCTTTTAGGTTCTCTGTCAAAGTTGTAAAGTGAGGTAGCCTGAAAAGCAGTCAAACTAAGAATGCTTTAGGTTTCACTGATTCAAGTTCAAATTCATCGCCTCTGCCTAGCAGTGGCTACAGGTTCGGGGTTGGCAGTTAACTCATCAGTAACAAGTTTTCGGTAGCATCGGTAACAAAAGTGAGACATGGGATGGAAAAACAGCTATTTTTTATGTCTCTGAGTGGAGTAGGACTGGGCAAACTCACTTAGGGATTGAGACAAAACTAAAAACTGTAACTGGGCATTGATATTCAAAGAGGACTATTGGCGTGCTGTATCTAGCGGAAGTTCAAAAAGAAACTACGTTTGTCAAGGGGACTAAAACCAAACTCAAGCTGCTGGCTTGTCAGCGAACCGAACAAAGTTGGAGCGCTGTACCTGGAGAAGAGGCGATCCAAACCGACGAAGCCAACAAGTTTAATGAAGGGGTGCTGGTATTAGTAGATTTGACTGCTAGTAAACAGGTACAGCGCATCCAAGAAGCTTCCCGTCAATTGGTTAGTACGTTACAGAACTTCTCGCGTTTACAAGAAAAATTTAAGACCCAGGAAGAAGAGATTGAGCAGTGGAAGCAATCGCTGACCTATCAGAGTCAGGAATTAAACCGCCGAGAGATGGAAATGGAATCTCGGCAAGCTCAGCTAGAACAGTTGGCAGAGGATTGCGAGCGATTAGATCAACAGCGCCACGAGTTTGAAGGTACCCGTGCTGAAGTCGATCGGCTCCGTGAGGAATTAAACCGAAGTCGCCAAGAATTGGAAGGGGCTTGGGAACATCTTCGAGGTGAACAGCAGCGCCTACAGGAGCGCCAATCTGAAGTTCAGCGGTCAGCGGTTTTGGATGAGGAACAAGCTCGCCATATCCAGGAACTGCTCAATCGTTTGTCGGGGGCAGTGACTCCGACTGAGTCCGTTCGGGAACAACTCAATCTTGGCTTTGAGATTCTTGATCGACAACAGGCGGTGCTCAATCAGCATTGGCAAAGATTAGAACAACAGCGCTCTTCTGCTCAACAACTTCAAGGTGAAGTAGATCAGCAAGTCCAAACGGTACAAAGTGGTTGGCAGAACTGGCAGCAAGCTCAGAATGGCTTAGAACAGCTTCAGATTGACTTAAGGGTAAACCAAGGTGCTCTGAAGTTGAAGCAGGAACAGGAGCAAATGCTCAGGCTATACCTCCAGCATCAAGAAGAGTTATATCAACAGATTGATCGGCTTAAGGATGCATCGGCAGGCAGGGTAGGAGCCAAAATAGATACGATAGCTCTAGAGAATATGCCCTTTGAGGAGTTACGAACTATTGTTCAAGACTTACAGCAGGATTTAGAGAAACTCTCTCGATTTGTGAATGATCAAGAGGAGGAATTAGTTTCCCAGCAGGAAACGATTGATGAACTGCAAGCAAAGATTCAGCAAGCCAGTGAATACGATCGCCTGAGTTTAGAAACTGAGATGGCAGACGAGCAAGAAAGCTACAAAATGCTGGTGGCCACCTTGGAGGGGCAACGTCGGAACCTACAAGAGCGTCGAGAAGTTCTAAGTATTCACCAAAACATTTTGCTCCGGAGATCGGGTCAGGGAGAAGCAGAGAAGATAGAAGGAGAGATTGATCTGGAACCTGTTTTAGGCCAAATCGCAACCTCTAAACAACAACAAGCCCAGGAATTAGCACAACTAGAAGCTCAGATTGCCGAGTTGCAGGGATTGATTGAGCAAACTCAGGGAAGGGTAGAAGGTCAAGCGCGAGATCAAGAAAATAGGCACAATGAGTTGAGACGCTTAGAGCAGGAATTGTCGGAGCGTCAGCGTGCTCTTGGAGAACTCTGGGGCCAGACCAATACTTACCAAGAAACACTCCAACCGACTCAGGATCACATGAATGAGTTGAGGAATAAATTGGATGCGATCGCGGGGATTCTCGGTCAAGTTCAAGAGGCGGGCGAC
This sequence comes from Leptolyngbyaceae cyanobacterium, assembly GCA_035285265.1. Lineage (GTDB taxonomy): Bacteria > Cyanobacteriota > Cyanobacteriia > JARCMD01 > JARCMD01 > JAYKHH01. The sequence goes on from JAYKHH010000064.1 coordinate 5,533, forward strand.
TATCAACTCCAAACGATCGCGGAAATGCGGCAGGTCTTTGCAAATTTAATCAATGCCCCTGCGTTTACTTAGTGCAGCCAGCGCTGTCCCTTGTCATTCCTTAGCTTTCTGAGGACAGGAAGGTGATCCCCTGGGGTTGATCCATTGAAGTTGAGGGTGGCAACACACAAGAGGCACTATGAATTTTTTGGATCGATTACAGGGGGCGATCGCCCGCAACCAAAGCCTACTTTGCTTAGGGCTTGATCCCAATCCAGAGATGTTGCCTGACCGATACAACCATGGAGCCAGTCCAGAAAATCTGCTGGAAGGTTTATCAGCATGGCTATGTTGGATCATTGCTGAAACTGCTGACTTAGTCTGCGCCTATAAACCCACACTAGGCTTTTATACTGCCTTGGGCGCTCCTGGATTAGAGCTACTCCAACAGGTGTTAGCAGCCATTCCTCCCCATATCCCTGTGATTCTGGATGCAAAACACAGTGACCTCAACACGAGCACTCTGTTTGCCCAAACTGTTTTTAATGCCTGGCAGGTCGATGCAGTCACCTTGAGTCCCTATGCCGGACAGGACGAGGTCATCCCATTTTTGGTCTACCCTGACAAAGCAGTTTTTGTGCTCTGTCATACCTCTAATCCTGCAGCGACAGCTCTGCAAGAGTACCCAACCCCTGAATCTCCGTTTTACCTACAGGTTGTCAAACAAGCTAAAACCTGGGGAACGCCCGCTCAGTTAGCTTTAGAAGTTGGAACCACAGCCCCAGAAGTGCTCACTCGTATCCGGACTTTGGCTCCAGAACGATTCATCTTAGCCCGAAGTATTTGGGCTGAAGGTAGTAACCTGTCTTCACTTCTGGCAGCAGGTTTAGATGCAAATAGTAGCGGTTTATTAGTCCCTGTTCCCCAAGACCTATTAGGTCATGCCCATCCTACTGATCCCATTCAGTCACTGCGTCAAGAAATCAATCAAATTAGAGATCAAGTTGCAACCTCCGGAGCTACCTGTGACCTGTGGCTACCCAATATTGGGTTGTCAGGTAAGAAGCCCCACCAAGAGCTAATCTTACAGCTCTACGAAATTGGCTGCCTAACCTTCGGTACTTATGTCCAAGCTTCGGGAGCAACCTTTCCCTATTACATTGATCTTCGTACTATTATTTCTAATCCCCAGATCTTCCATAAAATTCTCAATGCTTATGCCGAGATTCTGAAAGATCTGCAATTTGATCGAATTGCAGGGATTCCCTATGGCTCTTTACCCACCGCTACTGGACTCGCGCTGCACCTCCATTATCCGATGATTTTCCCGCGAAAGGAAGTAAAAGCCCATGGAACTCGTCGATTGGTTGAGGGGCACTTTCAACCGGGTGAAACCGTAGTGGTAGTTGATGATATTTTAATTAGTGGCAAAAGTGCGATCGAAGGAGCAGAGAAACTCCAATCTGTAGGCTTAAAGGTGAAAGATATTGTCGTTTTTATTGACCATGAACAAGGGGTACGAGACAGGCTACGGGAAAGAGGGTATTGCAGTCATGCAGTTTTAAAGATCTCTGAGATTGCTGAAACCTTGTATGAAACTAATCGGATTACAGAGCCAGAATTCAAATCTTTAGTAGCAGAACTGTAACCCTAGAGCAGTGATCCAAGGCTATCTCTCCGGATTAACCCGCTAATCATTCAAAGAAACTTAGATGTTTATGCCTTAAGCAGGGTATTTATGATTTAGACTAAGTGAGTCGTCGTTTCGCTTGACAGGATAGATACCCATGGGTACGAATGGTCGCAAGCAACAACTCCACCCAACTCGTATTGATATTTCAGCAGATATTCGTGCCAAAATCATTGAATTCTTGAACCATACCCTGGCCTGTACGTTGGATTTAAAAACTCAAGTCAAGCAGGCCCATTGGAATGTAAAAGGGATGGACTTTTATCAGTTACATATGCTTTTCGATGATATGGCAACTGAATTAGAAGAGTTT
>JAYKHH010000065.1:0-4069 GCA_035285265.1 Leptolyngbyaceae cyanobacterium
CTTTGGAACCAGTCAAACATAAACATGGAGGTATCTGGTGAAGCCAGACCACCATTATGAGAACCGACAATGAGCACCTTGCCTGCGGCAGGCATATGTTCCCAGCCATCGGTTTGTACCCGAAAATAGTAGCGGTAGAACCACTCCCAAATCGGCATCCATGCTTTAATCGCTTCTGGATCTCGTGTTTCTAAAGACCAACCATCAAAAGGGGGATCTGAATCTTTATTTGGTTGCTGGTGATTGAGTTCACCCTGTAAGTAGCTCACCCATTGCTTCCAACTGTCACTCATGCGCCTGTGAGCCACTCTCCAGCCTAATACACTTATTACCTTAACGTTAAGTTCAAGAAATGGGCTTTTAGGAGGATGGCACCTCGCGTTATCCCTCTAGAAGCCCATGCAAAATTGGGCTTCTAAATTCACGTCACCTTAAAACTTGTAACTTAAGACCGCAATCTCAGGACCCTGACTGGGTAAGTCTGTGGACTTCACGGTTATGGTGTTACCCAAGCGACGCACAGGTATACCCTCCATCAATGCTAAAAATTCCTGTACCGGTACTAGATCACAAGCATTCTCTTTGGCAGCTTGAGTTCGGTAGTGGGTCGGGATAATCAGTCTAGGATTTAGCTCTTGTACCGCTTGCTTGGCTTCTTGAGGGGTATAGGCTTTGGCACTACCCCCCACCGGCAGGAACAGGACATCAGGACGGTTCTTCAGCATTAGGATCTTTTGCTCTAGGGTTACGGGCGCAGCAATGCCTCCCAAGTGCAAAATATTAATTCCTGCCTGCGTCCACCGCCACACAACGTTGCTGCCAAATCGCCGCCCACCAACGCGATCGTGATCGGTTTTAATCCCTTCAAACCGAATCCCATCTACTTGGTAAGGGCCTGCTTCGTAGAGCAGCTTAGGATCACCGGTCACGACTTCTATCGCACCTTCATCCAATAAAGAGCTGCTGACCAAGATTAAATCTGTTGCCAATTTAGGCTCACGGTATCCTGCCGTACAGCCACCGGGACGAAATGGATTCACTAAAACCCGCTGCAGCTTTTGATTTCCGCCTGTCAATAGAAAGCAGGTATGGCCTAACCACTGAATCGAGAGTGCATTTTGTGGCTGGGCTTTAGGCTTAGCTTGGGGCTGGTTTTTTTTAGCTTGGGCCTGCGCTTGATACGTGTGTAGTCCAGATGCCAAGCCTGTTCCCATCGCCGCTAAAACACTTGTCTGGGCGTAGCGCATCAATTGTCGTCGGTTCATTCTCTCCTCCCCTCCACCTGCGATTTAATCAGTCCCTAGTCTAGTCGGGAGACTAAAGTGAACTTTTTCTCCCGACTTCATTTTCCTACCTGATGCGGATAGCGGTTCTATCCTTAGCTCTGTGTTTGCAGGGTTTGTCTACCGTGCTCAGCAGAATATTCACTGACACTCAGCAAAAAATTTCGCAATAATTGTTTCCCTGCTTGGGTCAGAATACTCTCTGGATGAAACTGAACCCCTTGAATATGTGGATAGTGCCGATGTCGCACACCCATAATCGTTCCGTCATCAATCCAAGCAGTGACTTCTAAAACAGACGGGCAACTTTGTTTCTCAATCACTAGACTATGATACCGGGTTGCTGTAAACGGATTTTCCAAGCCCTGGAAAACTCCCAGTCCCGTGTGAGTGACCTGGGAGGTTTTGCCATGCATCAATGTTTGAGCACGGACAATCTTCCCCCCGAATACCTGTCCAATGCCTTGATGTCCCAAACAAACCCCCAAAATCGGTAGGGTTGGTCCTAATTGTTGGATGACATCCAGGGAAATACCCGCTTCTTCAGGACGTCCTGGCCCTGGAGAAATTACTACTCCATCAGGCTGTAACTGCTTAATCTTTTCCAAAGAGATTTGGTCGTTACGATAGACCTGTATATCCTTAGCTACAGAGTGCTCAGCACCCAATTCGCCCAAATACTGAACCAGGTTATAGGTAAAGCTATCGTAATTATCAATCACAAGGATCAAGTTGTCGGCTCCTTATTACGTAAGCAATTGAGTGAAACTCAAATGAATTTTTAAAAAATTTATTTCTCGATGAAGGGTCATCTTGAGTAGCGACTCCTTCAATTACTCTGCTCAGAATTACTCTACCCAAAATCCTAGCCCAGCATGGATTGAATCAAAGCCAAGAGGGGAGGGAGTAGGAGGGAGCCTGCTACCAAAACTGCGGCTAAAGCTGAGATAAGAACTGCTCCAGCAGCACAGTCCTTGGCAATTTTAGCTAGCTCATGATACGTCTGCTTCACCGTAAGGTCAACGACCGACTCTAAGGCAGTATTTAAGAGTTCCATCGCAAGGACTGCTCCAATAGTCAAGCCAATCACTGCCATTTCTACCGCACTCAACCGGAGGAAAATGCCCAAACTGATGGCTAGCGTGCCCACAATCAAGTGAACTCGAAAGTTTCGCTGGGTACGAAACGCATAACTCAAGCCGTTCCAAGCAAACTTAAAACTAATGAATAGACTAGAAGCTACCTGCCAAGATAAGTCTCGATTGGGTTTTGCCAATTTGGGAGTAGAGCGGTTTTGGGGGGGAGGCGAGAGGTCTTGGGACATGGCTGATGGGTACGCACAGGGAAACTTGGAATCAGAGTTGAGTTGGGTCATGGCAGGGGATAGTACAAGGAGATTGGGGGTTGAAATTCAAACAGGGCAATGGGTAAACCCCACTGCTTGCAGCAACCGTTTCTGCTGATCCAGCATCTGCCCTAAGCGGATCTCATCGGGATGATCCCAGCCCAAAAGGTGGAGTAACCCATGGGATGCCAACCAGGCTAGCTCTGTTTGATCCGAATGGCCTTGCTGTTGAGCCTGTCGTTGAGCAGTATCTACAGAAATAACAATATCCCCCAGATACAAAGGCAGGGTTGCCGCTAATTCGTCCTCAGGCTGAGGACAGTCTACTTCTAAGGCAGCAAAGGCTAAAACATCTGTAGGCTGATCTAGAGAGCGATACTGAGCGTTCAATGCCTGAACTTCCTGATCATTGGTTAAACGGAGGGTAACTTCGTAAGCGTGATCAGGATGGAGCGGCAAATAGTTAGATGAAGTTAGTTGTAGTAGTTCTAGCCAACGCTGAAACCAGTTTTCCCAGGTTTGTGTAGAAATTCGATCGCTAGGGGTTGTCTGAACGGGCTCAGATTCAGAATGTTTGTTTTCCAGGGTGTTAGGTTCCTGGAAAGCCTCAGAGAAGCAATCTTGAACATTAACTTCAACTTGCATATTTTTGCCCCCGCCTATGGCACTTCCCCGTTTATGGCACTTACTGTTACTGTTCAACGCCTGTTCAACGAGTCAAATAGGCAAGACCGATCAGGACTGCTAAAAGGCCGATTGTAGTCAGGGCAAAATGAACGAGTGATTGACGCCGCTTACGCACCATGTTTCGCATTGCCAATTTAACGTAACTGGGTTGAGGGGTAGCCTCAGTTGTTTGCGGATCATCTGGTGATGACGATGGTGGCTGGGGATAAGTTTCTGGGGATAGGTTGTTTGAGTTCATGAAGACCAACCAATGTATTCAAAGTCAACAGTTCCGAGCGGGTTACAGCATAGCCATACCCTTACAGGAATGGTTGCCAGATCTACGCCTGCGACTACTAGCTGTATTGAGTCATCAAGTTTCTGCTAGGAATTTACGCAAACCTACGCAAACCCTTGAGGGACTCCCGTAAGATAGAGAGGAAAAGGTGTATGAGCTATTTTCTGGCTATCACTTATTGTTAAGAACTATATCTCAATAATGTAACAACTGATTGAGATATCGCCCCCTTAATCAAGCCTGCCAATCTGGCATCTCTAAACCCGCTCGAGTCCTGCACATTATGAAGCGACTTGGTTGGATGTCCTTACTGTATTTATTTTGCTGGTGGGAGTGGCCTACCTTAGCTCAGTCTTTACCCCCTGTCTCTACACCCAACCGTGGGGCGGATTGTCCTCAACCTGTTCTATCTCGCTTAATCCGTCATAAAATTCTACCAGGTGAAACCCTGGAAACCATTGCCCAGAAGTATGGCTT
>JAYKHH010000066.1:0-6065 GCA_035285265.1 Leptolyngbyaceae cyanobacterium
TCATGACATATACTTCTTCAAACACCTTCGTGGCCGAGATGGCTGAGATAACCGAGACGAGCAACAAGTAAGGCTGCATCATGGGAACTGTAATATCCCAATGCTTCTTCAGTCCATCAGAGCCATCAATCGCGGCTGCTTCATAGAGGTCACCGGGAATGGCTTGCAGTCCTGCCAGATAGATCACCATGTAGTAGCCCAAGCCCTTCCAAATAGTGACAGCCATGACACTAAAAATGGCGAACTGAGGACTGGTTAACCAGGGGAGCCCGGTCTTGCTTAGATGCATTAATCGCAAGACTTGGTTCAAAAAGCCATTTTCTGCGTATAGCCATTTCCAGGCAATTCCAGCCACAATCATCGAAATCACAACTGGTGTGTAATACGCTGTCCTAAACCAACGGATACCTGGTAGTTTTTGGTTAACTAAAATTGCCAGTCCTAAAGGGGCTATCACCAAGATTGGTACGACTCCGACCAGATAAAGCAAGGTATTCCCCAAGGTTTTCCAGAAAACTGGGTCGCGCCATAATCGCTGAAAATTGGCAAACCCAATCCACTGGGGAGGCTGAGTCAGGTCGTATCCATAGCGAGTAAAGCTGAGGTAAAACGCTTGTAAGGCAGGCCAAAATACGGTCATACCGAGCACAAGCAAGGCTGGCAACAAAAATAAATAAGGGGTTAACTGTCGCTGGGTAAGGTGCCAACTTTTGGGCATGAGGCTTAGGGGAATTTTGGATTTTGGATTTTGGATTTTGGATTGTTCCTGCCTCGATCCCTAATCGCGGTAGGCAACCCGTAAACTCTGTACCAGTAAAAGTAGGGAAGCGATCGCCATTAAACCGCCCCAAAACCAATAGGGAAGGAGAAGGTTTCTCGCAATTTGGGCAGAGTCGGACAGGGACGCCTGCCCCCCTACAACGGCTGAATAGGTAAACAGGTAGTCTACTTGGTGAAAGGTGCTGACACAAGCTTGAACGCCTAGGAATTGCACGGCAAATCCCTGGGCCCAGCGCGGGGCTTTGAGACCTGTGCCGAGAATAAGTAAGCCTAGGAGGGGAACAGCAACCAAGCCAAAGGCAGATCGTACCCAAATGAGGGCTGACAGAAGCAGCGCACCGCCTAGTACAAGTAAACTGTAACGAGCTGTATCAAACCGACGGGAAGCTAGAATCAGTCCTGCCCCTGCAAATGCAGGCCCCATCGGGCCACCTGCGGCGACGAGTGCTCGTCCTAGTGGGCCTAGGAACAATGCACCTTGGTGAAATGCCATGCCAGATCCGTTGGGGAAAATCAGTAATTGTCTAAATTGACCTCCCAGCAGCAGGGCTGTTAAGCCATGACCCATTTCATGGAACCAGGTTGCCAGAATTGAGAAGGGATAGAGGATATAATCCCCCAGGGGAAACTGCCATAAAACAACGGTGGCGATCGCTGCCGCAATCAACCAAAATAAACCCACTTGGTTAGAAGGGGGTTGAATCGGGTCATCATTCCAGGAGTTACTCATGAGGACTCTAACTAGAGATTATGTGCTTCCAATGTAACCTTAGAGATTCCCATCGAGAAGATATTGCCATTAGCTCAGGAAATCGGGCCCAATTTCCTTGGTGACAATTAGGGATTACTCTTCATCTGCAACAAAGTCAGTCGTAGAAATCATCGTTTCGTGCACATCCATCTCTGCATTTTTCTCTCCATCTGGTGATAGTTGCAGGTGGGGAGGAACTGGCAAGACATAGGGTTGGGCTTTAGACTCTTCGGGAGTTTGCAGTTCCGTGGGTTTGCTAGCAGCTTTTTGGGCCACGGTATCTTCTTCCAAGAGCGCCAGCACACTTTTTACGGATTCTGAGCCCACGTGAATTTGAATATTAGGCCCAGATCGAGCCAATCGGATGACCATGCCATCCACCAATGGTACCTGGTTAATTCGTTTACCATCTATGTACGTACCATTCGTACCTAGGTTAACCACTTCCCAGTGGATACCGTTCAGGCGCAGCTCGACATGATTACGAGAAACAACCGCACTGTAGAGAACAACCTGATTATCCGTCGATCTACCAACTCGAATCAATGTCTCATTCTCAAAAGTCCAACTTTGAACGGGGATATTTTTGAGTGGATGTAGCAAGGTCAGGGTAATCACAGTAACGCCGCAGAATATTAGGGGTAGAGGAAATTGAGGAGGTGCTACAGGTTTGGGTTTTCCCGTCTTCCAGGACACTACACAGACAACGGATGCTCAACCTTTAAGGTTGAAATCAGAGACTAGTGCAGCAAAAAATTGAATGAGATTACTACAATAAAACCTGCTAGCGTTTGGGACAATTTGTAGATACTCTCATACATGCTCCCCTCAGTATACCCATCGATCCTCTTGCTAGCTTCAGAGGCTGTCTGAAAAGTCCCCTAGGGTTGGGGTGATTCTGATTCTCGCGATCGCTTTCCGCGAAGGTATCAGCTTTTGCAGTCATAGGAAGGGCTGCGGTGCAGTTTCCTCACGGCCCGCTCCTTCCAGCTTCTTTTCAGGAGAACTGAAATAAGAAGGTGACCATATCTCCTTTACCCAGAGAGATGCGATCGCCCGCTCGTAAGCGATGGCGATTGCCCACGGGCAGAGGAACATTATTAATATAGGTGCCATTGGAACTGCCTACATCTTCGATGTAATAGGTATCCCCTTCTAAACGAATATCAGCATGGACGCGGGAAGCCACATCAGAGTCTGGAAACCCAGAAACATCAATATCTGGAGGAATACGATCATTGGGTTTCCCAATGTGGATTACAGATAAATTTTGTGGGATCTCCAGCACGGTCGTCGTGCGGACATGTAGGAGTTGAGCCGTCTGCTGCTGCAACCGAGTGGGAGTAGGGGAAGCAACCGGGGCTGAGGGTACCTCAGGAGCACTAAAGGCTGGTGCAGAAGGAGGTGTACTGGGAGGCTCTGGGACAGCAACCGTCGATGCAGAAGCAGATGACTGAGCACTCAATTCCCCCATCTCTACTAAGGGGTCAGGTACAACCAAGGGATCAGGCGGCACTAAACTAGGTAACGCTGCCTCGGATTGAGGAGCATAGGTTGGGTGTGCGTTCGCGCCTAGGTTAAAGCCACATTGACCGCAAAACTGAGCATCTGTTTGTACAGGTGCCCCGCAATTTGGGCAACTCGTCATAGTTGGTAGGGGAGTTAAGCACGCTTCACACTGATCAGCGCCGTCAGGATTGTTATGACTGCAATTAGGGCAAACGATCATGAGGGGTTTCCCTTTCTTTAGCATCATCGTACAACGATTGATTAAATCATACCGCTTGTGGATTGGGTTAAGGGGCGGTTGGAAACCACTCTAGCGATTGCAAACCGCGATAACCCATTGCAAACATAAAGAACTCAAGCCCTTGACAGCATGTTTGCAACCCTTGCCAGTGGGTGACTCTGCGGAAAGACTTTGCCTAGAGCTGTGTAGCCGCGACTGACCGTCGCCCAGGCAACGATTAGTTGAATTTCTCAGTTAAATTTCTGACGAGCTGTGTCGTAAACTTCCACGGTAATCGTGGTCCATCCATTATCTTGTGCCATTTGTTCAATTTTCTTGCGAGCAAAAGGACGGACAAAAAAGGGGATTTCCTTAAGCTTTTCTGTTGCTTCAGGTGTCCAGGTTAAAGCATCCGATGATTCAGAATTAGTCATGATTTTTCCTTAAATTAAGAAATTTTGAAGCCTGTTTGCCATTTAGGACTGAGGGCAGAATTTTTTGCCATCTTTGCATTCCGTCCCATATTTTGAACCTGGATGGAAGTACTTATGTTGGAGTAAGCATCACTAATTGTTGATGGACGAGCGATCGCACCCCCTCTATCCCTAAAGCGACTTTCCCTAAAATCTCCTGAACCGTCAGTTGTGGCTCTGTATTTTCCGCACAGGCTTGCAAGAACTCAAATTCTAGTTCTGTGAGATTCACAATTTGATAGTCGTAATTGAACAGGCAACGACTAGGCCATCCATCCATACAAGGGTTACGTTCTGGAATGGCAGTCAAGAGGGTTTGATCCGTAGACCAATTGGCTTTGGGTAGGGGGCTACGTCCGAGGAAAAATTCGTAATGGGTAACGTTGTCAGGATTGAGGAGTTCGATTAAACGATACCGCTCTTGATCGCTCAGGTTTTTAGCCCGTTCAATTAACTCAGGTTGCTTTTCCAAAAGGGTTTCCAACTGCCAGGAACGGGGATTGGAGAGTCCTAGAAAATCTAATCCAGAGGCATGAATCAGTTCAAAAACGGTGTTGATGTTGTAGTCGATCTCCTGGGGATGGACGTACATATCCGCAAAACACTCGTCGCGCTGATTTTCCAAAGACCAACGTTCTTGTTCGCGCTTGACGAGACGATTGGTGTCTGGAAGCGCTGCAAAAATTTGCCGTCCGACTTTCACCCCATCTTGGTAGTCACCCCGCTGATTGCCCTGGAGGAGGGCGATCGCCTGCTGCATTAATTTGATTTCCCAGCGACCTAACTCGGCATAGACGAAGATATGCATCAAGCCTCCGGGTGCCAGTTTTTGAGCGAGGGCTTGAATCCCACGAATCGGATCAGGGGTATGGTGTAGGACTCCTACACAGTTAATTAGGTCAAATTCTCCGGGCACTTGATCCACATCAAAGAGGCTCAGATGATGAAACTCAACTCGCTCGGCTCCCGATCGCTGGCACCGTTCTTGTGCGACTTCCAGCGCTCCAGCACTGAGGTCAATCCCTACCACTTGAGCGTGGGGATTCAGGTGCACCAGGTATTCTGTTCCAGCCCCGGTTCCGCACCCAGCGTCCAGAATCCTGACATCTTGCCGCCTGGGCTTTTGACCGGTGCAAAAGTTATAGGCTGCTAGCCAATTCCAGCGCCAGTTGTAGCCCGGAGGAGGGCTATCCAACAAGGGTTCTGGGGGAAAGGGGTAGGTATCGTAGAGTTTAGCAACCGCAGCACTAATCGCCTGAGCGTCTGACATGATCAACCAAATCGCAGCATTCTGAGTGTATCGAATCGGCGATCGCAAATTTCATCGGATTTCTGCTGTCCCCCAACTATCTGCAACTCTTCATTTAAGTCTTGTGGAATTGTGATCTAAGATCCCTGTGACCGTCTTGCTTGCCGAAATTTTTGGATTCTAGTTTTTGCTGCAAAGAGCCCGTAACATCCTGCCATAATGTAAGGATTAACATTTATTTAATGTTTTGCTGAAATCAGGGTCAATGTCGTACACCACCTCAGGTTCATCACTGGAAGCCTCTGCCATTCAAACTGCATCTTTATCCTTACCTCTCACCATTGCTGAAAACTGCATCAATAAATTCTGCTGGTACAATGAAGATGGAGTCGAGGAAGGAATGACCTTTAATGGCATCCTTCATACTCTAGTCAGCGGATTTTCCGACACCCAACGCATGAGCGCCTTTGAGATGGCTCGTGAACTGGCAGCACAAGGTAGTCGTGTCATTGTCAGTGTTGCTAATTCTGGCAAGGTGCAGTATCAGGTTTGGGTGGATCTGCGAGATTGGGTGTGTGAGCTAGGTTAAGAGGGATAGGCTTTGAAGTGCTGCACTAGAAGAAGCGTTCAAGTTTGCACCGAAATATCAGACTATCTCCATGAACCCCTCTTGGAAAAGCTTCTGGGTGATGCACTTCAGAATTGAATTGCCGTGTGAGCAGGGCTATCATGACAGAAAAAATCATCTATGACTTCGGCTCAAGCAATGGAGATGATATTCCGTATTATCTACTGAAAGCCGAAAAAGTGGTTGCGGTTGAAGCGAATCCTTCACTTGCTAGAGAAATAGAAAAAAGGTTTTCTAGCGAAGTTTCGCAGGGAAAACTCATGATCGAAAACTGCGTTTTGACCGTCAATCATTCCTTAAAGACCGTTCCTTTCTATATTCACAAAACAAGTCATGTCTTAAGCCAATTTCCGAAGCCGCTACAGCACTCTCAAGAATACAATGAGGTGTTACTGCCAGCCAAGAATGTAGTTGAGATAATCAAAAAACATGGTAATCCTTACTACATTAAGATT
>JAYKHH010000067.1:0-7756 GCA_035285265.1 Leptolyngbyaceae cyanobacterium
GAACGCTACTACCAGGGTCGGGATCATCGAGTCCTCGTGGTGAATGGCAAGTTGGTTGCTGTAGCTGAGCGAGTTCCCGCCCACGTTGTGGGCAATGGCAGAGATACGATTGAGCAACTGATCGAAACGACCAATCAAGATCCCCGCCGGGGGCAGGGACATGAGAATGTGCTGACTCGGATTGAAATGGATCGGACGAGCTGGCAACTGTTAGCCCAGCAAGGATATGACCTGAATACCATTTTGGCGGATGGGGAGGTCTGTTATCTACGAGCCACCGCCAACTTGAGTACGGGGGGCATTGCCGTCGATCGCACCGATGATATCCACCCAGAAAATATCTGGTTAGCGCAACGGGTGGCAAAAATTATTGGCCTGGATATTGCGGGCATTGACATCGTAACTCCCGATATTACCAAGCCTTTACGAGAAGTGGGTGGCGTGATTGTGGAAGTCAATGCAGCCCCTGGGTTCCGGATGCACTTCTCTCCCAGTGAGGGCATTCCTCGCAATGTTGCCGAGCCTGTTTTAGATATGCTGTTCCCCCCTGGAACCCCCAGTCGCATTCCGATCATTGCCGTGACCGGGACGAATGGCAAAACCACCACCACCCGCTTAATTGCCCATATCTTTAAGCAAACGCAGCGCACGGTAGGTTATACCACCACGGATGGCATCTACATTGGCGACTATCTGGTTGAGAAAGGAGATACCACAGGGCCCCAGAGCGCTCAGGTCATCCTGCGCGATCCCACCGTTGAGGTGGCAGTTTTAGAATCAGCACGGGGAGGATTGCTTCGGTCAGGACTGGGTTTTAGTACCTGCGATGTGGGAGTCGTCTTGAATGTGGCTGCTGATCACCTAGGTATTGGAGATATTGAAACCGTCGAGCAACTGGCTCATCTGAAGAGTGTGGTTGCTGAAGCGGCGATGCCCGATGGCTACACAGTCTTGAATGCGGATGATCCCCTTGTCTCAACGATGGCGAGTCGGGTTAAGGCTCAGGTTGCTTACTTTAGTATGAATCCTGATAATCAACTGGTACGCGCCCATACCCAACGGGGGGGATTAGCTGCCATCTATGAGAATGGCTACATTTCCATTCTCAAGGGGGATTGGACGCTCCGAATTGAGCAGGCTGCTAATGTACCCCTGACCATGGCAGGGCGCGCCCCCTTTATGATTGCCAACGCCTTGGCCGCGAGTTTGGCTGCTTTTGCCCACGGGGTGAGAATTGAGGATATTCGGGCGGCGTTGCTGACCTTCCAGGCATCGGTGAGCCAAACCCCTGGACGGATGAATCTATTTAAGTTGGGCAATTATCATGCCCTGGTTGATTATGCCCATAACCCCCACAGCTATGAAGCTCTGGGAGGTTTTGTCCGGAATTGGCCCGGAGAACGCATTGGTGTGGTCGGTGGCCCTGGCGATCGCCGTGATGAAGATTTCGTCACCCTCGGCAAACTCTCCGCCCAGATTTTTGACCGCATTATCGTCAAGGAAGACGATGATACGCGGGGGCGTCCTAGGGGTGAGGCCGCCCAGTGGATTAACGAGGGGATTGCCCAGGTGGTGAAGCCAGGAATTCGCTATGAGACTATCTATGATGAGACGACTGCCATCAACACTGCCCTTGACAGTGCTCCTAGCGGTAGCCTGGTCGTGATTTTACCGGAGACAGTGAGTCGAGCCATTAGCTTAATTGAAGCCCGTCGCCCGATTCAGGGAACCGCAACGATTGAAAGCCCAACTTCTAACGTGGAGGGGGAGAAAGTAACTGTTGCCGTATCCAATCATCCAATGACGGATGGTTCCCAGCCTGCTAATGCAACCTCTGGTACGGTTGTAGTCAGTTAGATCGGGTGTAAGTCTGTCAGCTTAAGGCTCGCCAGTGTAAACAAACCTACTGGAGATCGGCACTTTGCTCCTAGTCAGAGTGCTGATCCGGTTGCTCTGGGTCTTTTTCTGGATTCTGCAGTTCTTCCTTAAAGCCCCGCAGGGTTTTTCCTAAAGCACTCCCTAGTTCAGGGATTTTTTTAGGGCCAAAAATGATTACGAAGGCGATCGCAATTAATCCCAATTCCGGCCATCCCAAACCAAACATAATCTATACTCCCGTAACGGCTTCCTAATCAACTATAACGGTAGCATTGCTGTATAGCCCCTAGCCTGGACGCATCTGATGACAGTAGCCACTCAATACCTGACCTTAGAGGAATACCTCACCTATGACGATGGGACGGATACTCGCTATGAATTGGTTAATGGGGAACGGGTCGCCATGACCCAGCCTAAAGGTCAGCATGGGGCCATTGCAGAATTTCTTAATGACGAGTTCCGAGCAGAAAGCAAGCGGCAGGATCAACCCTGGACTTCTAAGCAAATGACGGTTGCGATTCAATCCCCTCGGGGTGGACGCTGGGATACGGCCCGGATTCCAGACGTGATGGTGCTAACCCTAGAACAGTGGCGAGGGCTACGGAATCAAGAAACGATCATCCGGCTGAACGACCCCCCTCCTTTACTGGTTGTTGAAGTCGTTAGCGAATCTACTAAAAATACTGACTATCGAGCCAAACGAGTTGAATACAACGTTCTGAATATCCCAGAATATTGGATTGTGGATCCAACCGAAAATAAGATCATTGTCTTCAGTTTGATTGAAGACCTCTATGAAGTACAGCAATTTACAAATTCTGAACCCATTGCTTCGGCTATCTTTTCTTCCCTGGCTTTGACTGCAAATCAGGTACTCATGGCTGGAGAATAAACCTCCTGGAGGGAACATAGGATTAAGCCTCCCTAGAGAGTTGGACTATTTAAGCATTTTTAACAAAACCTGCCCTATAATCGAAAGGTTGTCCAAAATTCGGCATTCCTGCCATGGCTGTTCCTAAGAAGAAAACATCAAAGTCCAAGCGAGATAAGCGCAAAGCAACTTGGAAGCATAAGGCTGTCATCCAAGCGCAAAAAGCTCTGTCTCTCGGTAAGTCTGTCCTGACTGGACGTTCCCACAGCTTTGTCTATCCGACCGATGAAGATGAGGATGCAGAGTCCTAAGGTTTCAACTAGATTTAACTGACCTAGATTGAAATTATCTAGGGTTAATCTATATCTCATCCCAGAGGGCAATTCATTGTCCTCTTTTTTATAGTTTCTACTTTTGCACCGACATAGACTGATGAGCGTCGATCCAGCGCTTCAGAACTTGTAGGACTTCCGCCGCAGACTGATAGCGCTCATTGAAGTAATAATGCACCATGCCATCGATGATGTTGGCCAGTCCTTCATTGACTACCGCTAGGTGCCGCCAAACCAAAGTGCCCGTTCTGGGATCTTGCTCTAGCTCATAGGGAGGAATACCCGTGAGGGCTTCAATGGCAATGGTTCCCAAGGCATAGATATCACTACTGAGGGTAGGATGTCCTGCCAATTGTTCTGGTGCTGCATACCCTCGCGTCCCGATTGCCACGGTTCTGCCCGCCTCCTCAGCGGGGGCTTGGGGGTGCATTTGCTTCACGGCCCCAAAGTCAATCACCACTAAGCGCTGATCTTGTTTTCGCCTCATGAGATTGCTGGGTTTGATATCTCGATGGATCACCTGGTACTGATGGACAAAGGTCAACACTTCCAGAACATCTTTGAGCATGACTGCTACTTGAAGGTCTGGAAATTGCTTGCCCTTGAGTAGCTCGTCACTCAAAGGATGCCCTTCTACGAGTTCTTGGACTAGGTAAAACTCTGAATTAGCTTCAAAGGAAGCAAGGAGTTGAGGTATGCGATCATGACTCCCCAACTTCTCTAAAATTTCTGCTTCGGTCTTAAACAAGCGTCTGGCTGTTTGTAAAAACAGGTTATCTGTCCGAGCAGGGAGTAAATGCTTAACCACACACAGAGGGTTGCTAGGGCGCTGGGTATCCTCTGCTAGGTAAGTCATGCTAAACCCTCCTGAACCAAGAATTTTGATGATTTGGTAGCGTCCACTGAGTAAGGAACTAGAGATTCTAGGGCTTGACAGGGATGGGCGATCGGAGCCTGTACTTTGGGTGGTGGTGATCACCGGTAAAGAAGTTTCTATCTCTGAGGCATTGGTTGACAGATGCATCGGGAAATTACCTATTTCCGGGGTTTCTAACTCAGTGGGCAGACGAGTGCTTTCAGTTAACACCCTACTGATGGGGGGAGGAGATACTTCAGTAGGTAGGCTCGTACTGTCAGTTAACACCCTACTGACGGGGGGAGGAGATACTTCAGTGGGTAGGCTCGTGCTGTCAGTTAACCCCCTGCTAACGGGGAGAGACGTTTGCTGGTCTAATAAGGTTCTTAAAAGGGCAATGGTTTTAGTTTGGTCTTGAGCTTGGAGGGCAATGGACTTTTGTTCTTGTTGGAGTTGGTAGGCAATGTAAGCCACGACACTAGCTCCTGAACCCAGGAAAGCGACCCCGGTTGTTACAACGGGAATCCATCCTGCTTGAGAAAACAGACCTAAACTAATGCCCCATAGGCTAGCACAGCCCATACTGCCTGCTAAGCCTAGAAATAGGGGGTGGCGCAAGCGCCATGCTAGCAAGCTGCCTAGCAAAGACCAACTCCCCAGCCAAAGGAATTCCCCCCATCCTGGCCAGCTCCAAAATAAGGGGCGATCGCCCTGAATTGCATCCAAAATCTGGCTCACCATCTGAGCATGAACCCAAATACCAGGCATCTTGGGGTGCTTGCGTTCAGCGCCACTGTAGGGTGTAAAGAATAAATCTTTGGCACTGGGTGCAGTTGTACCAATTAAGACAATTTTATCCTTGATCCAGCTAGGGTCTACTTGTCCTTGCAAGATCTCGGATAGGGTTACTTGCCGTGCTCCGCTCTTTGGGGATCGGTACTGGAGCAAAATTTGATAACCTTTCGCATCAATTCCTTGGTAGGCTCCAAAATCTGACTCTAAAGGGGTAAATAGGGCCTTGCCCCAGGGGGCAGGGGTGTACTGCTGCCAATAGGATATGGGCGGAGTGACTTGATTTTTAAGGTACTGAATGGCAAGTTGTAACGCAAAGGAACGAACATAATGAGTTTCTGTATTGCCAAAGATTAAGTTCCGGCGAATTACCCCATCTGGATCCGTAATCACATCATTGAAGCCAATTTGCTCCTCCGAAACCCCTGGTGGGGCAGGAACTCCCCCTGTGTCCGCTCCTCCCAACGTCTTAATCACGACGACATTGGGCGCTTTCAGTTGCGTGAGGAGTTCGGCACGACCTGTTGCCTGGGGTACATCTCGATAGATATCCAGCCCGATCACCCTCGGCTGTTGTTGTTGGAGTTTCTGTAACAACTGAGCAATGACTTGATCGGAGAGAGGCCATCGCTTTTGCGCTTTGATATCTGCCTCAGTAATTTGGACAATTAGCAGGCGTGGGTCAGCACCTTGGTCTTGCTGGAGGCGTACCATTTGATCAAAGGCTGCAAGTTCTAGGGGTTGCATGACCCCTAACTGATACCCTACCCATACGAAACCTGTGGCAAGCACACTCACCAACCCTACGGGTAAGCCCACAGATTTCAAGACAGGGGGTAAATTAGTTAGTTTTTGGCGCATGGAAACTCCAAACATCACACGAGCAACCCAATCAGTTCTGGGGTTCAGGAAGGACAACTAGGTGCCACACCTCATATTCTTCAAATTATTTCATCGGAGGTGAGCTGCAACCGGATGCTACGTAAAGCCATTCCTAGGTCTAAAATGCCCTTAGGTTCCTCTAAGGATATGGTTAGATATGGCAAGTCAACTTCCGATTCCGGTGCTGGTCAATGGCGCTGCTGGCAAAATGGGCCGCGAGGTCATCAAGGCAGTTGCTCAATCGGCTGATATGACTTTGGTCGGTGCGGTAGATCGCAACCCCGACTACTTTGGTAAAGATGCTGGAGAAGTAGCCGGATGGGAGCCATTAGAAGTTCCCATTACCAATGATTTTGAACCCATGTTGGCTTTCACTGCTCAAGGGAAGCAGCCGGGAGTTATGGTTGATTTTACGCACCCTAAAACGATTTATGACAATGTTCGCTCCGCGATCGCCTATGGCATTCGTCCGGTAGTTGGCACAACAGGACTGAGTTCCACCCAAATTCAAGACCTAGCTGAATTTGCTGATAAAGCCAGTACAGGCTGTCTTATTATCCCCAATTTTTCGATTGGAATGGTCTTACTTCAGCAAGCAGCGATCCAAGCTTCCCAGTTTTATGAGCATGTGGAAATTATTGAGTTACACCACAACCAGAAAGCCGATGCCCCAAGTGGCACCGCGATTCAAACTGCCCAGCTTCTAGCAGAGATGGGTAAAACCTTTAACCCAGCCAAGGTTGAAGAAACTGAAAAGCTCCCAGGTGCTAGGGGAGGCTTGGCAGAGGAAGGCATTCGGATTCACAGTATCCGCCTACCAGGCTTAATTGCCCATCAGGAAGTGATTTTTGGTGCGACCGGCGAGATCTATACCCTGCGTCACGATACCAGCGATCGCACTTGCTATATGCCAGGAGTTCTTTTAGCTATTCGGAAGGTCATTGCCCTCAAATCCTTGGTCTATGGGTTAGAAAAGATCCTATAGGAAGGGCGTAGCATCCGGGCTAACATTTTGCCGCAGCAATCCAATCTAACAGCCGGATGCTACGCCCCTACCGGTGACGTAATCCGGGCTTCAGAATCTAAAATCCAAAATCTAAAATCCAAAATTCCCTATGCTAACCCCTATCACCCGTCAGAAATTTGAACAGCTTGTCCCACTGACAGCTACGGCTGAGCAGTATCGACACTATTGGGGTAAAGCACCGGATTTCTTGAAGCGCTTGTTGATTTCCGTCGTTGGGGCTGCGGTTGCCTTACTCCTAGAAGTTACCCTGGGCAAAAGTTTTGCTATATTTAGCCTGCTATTTGGCAGTGTGATCGGTCTTTACTGGCTTTGGGGGCCTGTATTTTGGGCGACTCGTCGCAATATGGATTGTCGGAAATACCCCTATAGCGGTTTTTGGCAAGGCCGTGTCTTGGATGTCTTTATTACTGAAGAACTCATTGGAAAGGAAGAAACGGTTAATAATAAAGGCGACTTAGTCATTGTCGAAAATCGAGAGCGCCGGATCAATTTGGAAGTGGGGGATGAGAGTGGCTTTTCAACCAAGTTGCAAGTGCCCCTGCAACGGGGGCATCAGGCGATTATTCCAGGTCAACCGGCGGAAATGTTGATTATGTCCTATCAACCGGATCTGGGTCGCATTGTTAAAAAGTCAGATATCTACATTCCTAGCCAAAATATTTGGGTGAGCGACTATCCTTACGTGCAGCGCAGTATCTTTGTGGAGGTGAGCCGTCAGTTGCGATCGCGCAATCGCCCCTCTGAAGAACGGGGTGCTTCTGAAAACTCGCGTAGAAGGTCTGCCCGTGGAAATGATGCAAAACCCTCCGGGGGAACTTCCCGGAGGTCTGCTCGCCGACAGCAACCTTCAGATTATGAAGATTAGCCCATGCCGGTATTTTCTTGACCGTAGGCTTGCCATGCGAGCTCTACTAGGCCATTGACAATGGCAGCCGCCACGATCGCACTGCCTTTGCGTCCTTCAATGCGAATGTGGGGAATTTGGGAATCGCCCAACCGAGCTTTGACGACATCAACATCCACAAATCCTGCGGGAGTCCCAATCACCAGTGCGGGACGGATCTCTTCTGCTTCAATTAATTCCACGATCGCAGACAGGGCCGTTTGGGCTTGACCAA
>JAYKHH010000068.1:0-14399 GCA_035285265.1 Leptolyngbyaceae cyanobacterium
CCAGGGCAAGAGGGGTTGCTTTTCCGGTTTGATCCCATACCCAGAGGGTGACAGCGAAGGTGGTCATTTCTGAGCCAAGGATAGAAATTAATTGACCTATCCAGATTTGTAAAAATGTTCGCATGGCTCTAGATCGTTTTTTGCTGTTTTAATCTAGGAAGGGTATTAGGCTTGAGAGATTCTCATGCTTAACCAGCGATCGTTCCGCCATGCGAAGCTCGTCAAACCGTGGCCGTTTACCTTAGAAACGGTAGAGCAAAAGCGGCAGTCAAGTTGAATAGGGTTAGTGGCTAGCATCAGATTAAAGAATTAAGAGGATTTGGCTTGGTACTATGCAAAAGGCGATCACAGTACCGATTATCAGGAAGGCAACAGTGCTACCCAAAAGCAGAGTGCTAATAATGAAGCAAGCAGTGCTATGAGTTTTATGTCTCCTAGCCGGAAGATTTCAGTAAATATTGCTCTACATCATCTAACACCCAGCCTGCTGCCAAGGGACTATTGCCCGCCCCCCAATAGTGACCCACCGAATACACCTGATTTTGCTGCACGGCCTGAAGTGACTGCCAAAGGGGGTCGGTTTTCAAGCGATCTAACTCGGCCTCAGCGGCGGCAGCAATTGCTGGGGTGGCACCAAAGGTGAAGAGCAAAATTACGTCTCCATCAGCCTGGGGTATTGTCTCTCGACTAATCCACTTTGCAAACGGCGGTTGATCTGGAGTGCCTTCATTCTGAGATGGG
The DNA here is from genome assembly GCA_035285265.1 of Leptolyngbyaceae cyanobacterium. Classification (GTDB taxonomy): domain Bacteria; phylum Cyanobacteriota; class Cyanobacteriia; order JARCMD01; family JARCMD01; genus JAYKHH01. The sequence continues at coordinate 742 of JAYKHH010000068.1, forward strand.
GGGCGGGCAAAGCCTAGATCGGTCAAGATGGAACCGCCGAAGCAGTTCTTCAGGTATAGTCCAATTTGACCCGACAGAGGCATTACCCGCACCAGGGATACCTGTATGGGCGGTACGCTCACCTGTGCGCTCAACTCCTCTACACGCCGTTGATACTGTTCTAGCACCGCCTCCGCCTGGGTCTCCATGCCCAGCACTTGGCCATGAAAGCGAAATGGGCGCTGCCAGTCACCAGTAGTCTGCATCTCAAAGGCAACAGTGGGGGCGATCGCCGACAGTTTGTCATAGGTGCCCTCCATGCCCCGGGTACTGCCAATAATCAGATCGGGCTTTAGAACTGCCAGAGCCTCTAGATTGATCTGACCACCCTGCCCCAGGCGCGGCACATCGGGGATCAACTCGGCTAGCTCGGGCAACAGATTGCTGGCCACCCCAATGGGCGTTACCCCCAACGACAACAAATTCCCCGCAGCAGAGTGATCTAGAGCCACAACCCGACGAGGCTGCATTGGCACGCAGGTTTCCCCCATCAGATGTTTGACTATTCTGCACTGTGGAGGCAATAACTCAGCAGAGCTAGTTAAGTTTTGCGAGGCATTATTAGCACAAGCAGAAAACAGCACAATTGCCAGAAGTGTTAACCCAAAGAATCCTAACCCACGACGAATTTTATGCATCTTGAAGTATTGATTTGCTTCTACTCGAAGAACAGGACAATCTAAAACTCAACGGACACCGTTCCTCTGACTGTAAACGGCGCACCAGGGTTAATGCGATTCCGGCGCTGGCCACTATCTTCGATATAATCGACATTGAAAAGGTTATTAACGTTAATGCCAGCCCGCCAGTTATTTCGTCGATAAAATATACTGGCATCAGTACGTGCATAGCTAGGCACTTGAAAAGAGTTATTCAAATCACCTTGGCGTTCACCCACATAAAATAAACCTAAGCCAAATCCTAAGCCTTGGAAATCACCGGTTTGAATCTCATAAGTTGACCACAAACTGGCTGAATTAAACGGCACACCATCCAGCAAATTACCCGGCTGTAGATTGTTATCTTTGGTAACTCTGGCATCAGTGTAAGCGTAGGAAGCAATCAAATTCCATCCTGGAAGCACTTGTCCTGTAACATCCAACTCAATACCCCGGCTTCTTTGCTCTCCTGATGGAAGGGAGAACCTTGGATTATCTGGATCAGGAACCGCAAGATTATTCAAGGTGATTTCATAAGCAGCTAGATTTGTGGTCAGTCTACCATTGAGAAACTCACCTCTGACACCCACTTCATACTGCGTACCGCGCACTGGTTCAAGCAGAGAGCCATTTGCACGAGTTCTATTATTCGGTTGAAATGATCTACTGAAGCTGGTATATAGAGAAATTGGCTCAATCGGTTGATAGACAATGCCTACTCGCGGACTAAAGGCTTGATCTTGTCGTTCACTAGAAAGAGAGCTTTGATTGATAGTGTCAAAGCGTCCACCTACCAGTAGTTTTAAGTTTTCAGCTAGGGTAATTTGATCTTGCAGAAAAAAGCCAAGAGTATTTGTTTGAGACTCAGAAGAAAATACATCTGAAAATTCATCTCTGCTCGGTCGGGGAGCGGTTCCATAAACAGGATTAAAGATATTAATTCTAGGAGCGGTTTCAAAACGAGATACTCCTCCGTCATTTTGCCAAGACAAATCAACGCCAAATAGCAGGGTGTGCTGGATCGATCCCGTAGCAAAATTTCCCACTAAATCGGTTTGCAATTCATAATTTCTTCTGGTAAATTTACTCTGAGCAAATTCTCTACCTAGTACCCCAGTGGTTTCGTTGAGCCGAAGCGGTTCGAGCGCAATACTGGTTTGGTCAGATAAAGCGTACCTAAATCGATTGCGAATTTTCCAGTCATCATTGAAACGATGCTCTAATCGATATCCTGTTGACAAATTTGTTCTTTCACTGAAATCATCGGGTTCACCCAAAACTCGATCAAAGGGAATATCAGCAAGCCCTGTACCAAAAGCAACTAATCCCCGATCATATGGACGCTGATCATTTACATACTCTAATTCAAATGTTAGGTCAGTGCGATCGCTAATCTTCCAAGTAACTACAGGTGAAATGAAGAATCGTTCCACTTCTGTATCAAAGTTCCGAAAGTTTCCGCCTCTCTCATAAGCTGTATTCAACCGATAGAGCAGTGTCCGCTCTGGGTTTAAGGGGCCTGATAAATCAAGGGTTGGTCGCAATAAACCAAAACTTCCAACCTGCAATCCCGCAGCAAAAAAAGGCTCTGAGAGGGGTTGCTTTGTAACGAAGTTAATCACACCACCAGGGTCTAAATTACCATAGAGTACAGAAGCCGGTCCTTTGAGGACTTCTATGCGTTCCAAATTTGCCGTTTCTACAATAGAAAAATTGTTTCTATTGTTAAAGCCATCGCGGAGATTCCCTCCAAATTGTGGAAAACCACGAATATTAAATACCTCGGATGAACCGCCAACTTTATTTCCCTGCTGCACGCCACTGACATTACGCAGTGCATCTGAGGCTCGAATCACCTGTCTGTCCTCTAGCACCTGTCGGGGAACTGCTTGAATGGATTTGGGAATATCACGCAGAGGTGTGTCCGTCCTCGTCGCAGTTGTGGCATTGGGTACACTGTATCTATCTTGCTGACCTGTCACTACCACCTGGATCGCATCAGCATCTTCCTCAATTTCTGCCGTTTCTGCCGCTACTAAGCCCCTTGTGACATTTAAGACTAAATTCTGAGCTTCTGGATTGGTCATGGCTGTCGGTGGAGCTTCTGATCCAGTGATTGCTACTTGAATGCCATCTCCTTGCGATGTGATACTCACCAGTGCAATCCCTTCCGTCGGATTTTCTGCCTGAAATTCCTCCCCGCTGGGCAATGCCAACACCCCATTTGAGATATTCACAATCAAGGTATTACCAACCACCGTCGTAGAAGTCGCTAGCTCTGCGGACGTTTCTAAAATGATCTCGACTCCATCGGCTGTTGGATTCAGCCGGACATCAGTAATTTGGGCGATCCCTTGGACAATCTTAGTCACCCCTTGCTCGATCGGACTGGGAAGAGAAACTTCTATCTCTCCTTTAACTTCCCTCTTCAGCGTTTCGCTATTCTGCTCTTTTTTAATCTCTAACTCTAAAGTACGAATGCCCGTCTCCCGAAATTCCGGCCCCTGCTCACCCTCTGCCCAAGCAGGGCCAGTCATCAGCAGTAGTAAAACACTCACCATCCAAGTCGATTGCTGTTGTTGATTCATAATTCCCCACACCAAAATGCGAGAGACAGCCAGTAATGCCTGCCCTCCCAATTGCTATTTACTTGCAAGAAGCTTAGCGGAAAAAAGCAGCCTATAGGCGATCGCATTGATCACTAGAGGGAATTTTTAGATCACCATCGGGAATTTGCGGCTGCTCTCAAATTTCTTTGGTTTTCTGTCAGCACTGAATAGGCTTTAGGATTCATGCCAAATTTCTTGTTAAATGAGGCTGCAAAGTATCCGCGATTGGCAAACCCAACGGTATGAGCAATCTGAGTAATCGACAGATTGCCTTCCTCTAGTAATTGTTTAGCCTGCTCCATGCGGTATTGGTGCAAATAGCCAAATACGGTAGTTCTAAAGACTTGGCGAAATCCTTGCTTGAGAATAAATTCGTTTAAACCAGCCTGACGAGCCAATGCTTTGAGGGAAGGTGGATTCTGCACATGCTTGGTCAGAATCTCCTTGGCATAGTGAAGGCGATCAATATCATCTGCTTTTAGTTGCCCCCAGTCGCTTTGATTGGGGTGTTGATTCACTGCTTGTAACTGTAGTGCCATCATTTCCCATACCTTACCTTCGAGATACATCCGCTTGATCGCGCCTTGGTGGGGGCAGTTCAGCATCTGTTGTAAGGTTATCTGCATAGCAGCAGTCGGCGGATTAGAAGATACGAAACGCTCTTGATCGGGCTTCTGGATTAGTTTTTGGAATTCTGAAGGGATTTCTCCAGAGCTGACTTTTACGGATTCCTGAAATAGCTCAGGCTCGATGTGAACACTTACCTCAAAATAGTGCTGCCCTGATTGATACTCACACCAATTCTCACAGGCATAGCCGCTACCAGAAAAAAAATATTCTCCATCCTTAGCCGTAGGTTGAGAGTCCGATTCCCTGACTGCCCAAAAACTATATTCTAGGGGATGGGCACGTTCAGGGGATTGAATAATGAAAGGTTTGTGGACTTGATAGTCGCTAATTTTCAACGATAATCCTGACTGCAACTGGATTGCGCGGTGGTATCCTTTCCCCAACTGTTCCGGGTATTTCCAGATCCGATCAAAACTGTCTTCCAGGCAAGGAGTTGTTGAGACAGGATTGAGGGGATCTTGAAACAATGCCCAGTACTCAGTCTGGGAAAGTGCAGTTGGCATAGGTAACGAAATTAATTAATTGCGACTTATTCTCAATATTTTTGCACAGTTTACCCATGACTCAACGCGATCGCCCGTTTTTAAGTGATGCTTCTGTCACCATTGCTTAATCTAAGGAGCCGGGGGAATGCGGGCGATGCGGCAGGGTTGGAGATCAGTGGGTAGCTTATAGGCTGACACCATGCCGTTGGCGCTATCGAGGTAGAGTTCACCAGCGATGAGTAGGTCAGCAGCACAGGTTGAGGGATTGAGGTCGGCAAAGAGATAGGTGGGTTTGTGGGTACCCACGAAGGCGATCGCGCAGGGGCGATCGCAGATACACAGACAGCCTGTGGTTTCGATCTCCAGTTCATCTTGGCGCGGCCATTGCTTATGCAAAGATTGCATCTGCTTCAGCAGGTGAGCACCCCCCGTTTCACCGTCTCGCTTCTCTTCATCAGCGGAAAAACCACAACTTTTACAGACGATTAAGCGATGTGTTGTCCTGGTTAAAGAGCTGCGCCGAAATAAGTTGTTCATTGTTGAAAACCAGTGTCTGAATTGCATCGGATTCATCAGTAAAGTGTTCAAGTTATTTGGGAGTGGCTCTTAAGACGGCTCTACTAAGTACTTGAATAAGTCATCTAAAACCGCGTTAGCTGCGATCGGGCCATCTCCAATCCAATATTCGGGCACTTCGTAAACTCGCCCCTGTTGCACAGCTTTTAATTGAGACCACAACGGGTCAGCTTGCAGGGTAGCCTTTTGGGACTGAGCCTGTTGGGCAATTGCATTGCTACTTCCGTAAGTCCATAGGAAAATCACATCGCCATCAGCATCCAGAATGCGCTCACGGCTGATGGCATACTGAATGGGGTTGTTCATTAAAGCTCTGGCTTCTGCCGCACTCAAGTTTTGTGCAGGGGGGCGGGACAGTCCAGCCTCAGCAACGATAGTGCCACAGAAGGAATCTTTCAGGTACAGGCTGATTCGGTCAGGGTAAACTCTCACAATGGACACCTTAATTTCCTTGAGGCGCTCTTCCCCACCCATGGCTTGCTTAAAAGACTCAATACGATCGTGGTAGTCTGCCATTACTTGCTCAGCCTGCTCAGTGCGATTAAGGGCGATCGCCACCTGTTGGAAGAAACGCTTCCATGTGCCACTGTGGTCAAACGATAGCAGCACCGTCGGAGCAATTTGTGCCATCGTCTGATAGCTCAGATCTAGATAGCTCCCTCCTAGGATGAAGTCGGGTTTTAGCGCCAAAATTTTTTCCACACTGGGGGCATTAACACCCCCTACATTTTCAATGCCCTCAACTTTGCCTTGCAAATGCACCCTGGGATTGGATAATTCATCGCTGCCAATGGGTTGGATACCCGAAGACAAGACATAATCTAAATTGCCCAAGGCTACCACCCGCTGAGGTTGCAGCGGAACGCAGGTTTCACCCGCAGCATGACTGACCGTTTGACAGGGAGAAGTGGCCTTTCCTGCTCCAACCTCAATAGGTGGGGCAGTTTCCCTAAAACGTCCCCCACAGGCGACAGACAGAGTCAATGCAGCAATCGCCGCGATCGCCAAAAGCCATCTACGATATTGTTGCCTCATGGCTGGCCTTCCCCCTCCTCCCTCCGATCACAGCTTTAGAACTCAACCGATAAACTGCCAACAATCGTCATGGGTGCGCCGGGTTCAATAGCAACCCGACCAAAGTTATTGGCCTTGAAGTAACGCACATCAAACAGGTTTTGCACATTGATGGCAGCCTTCCAGTGATCGCGACGGTAAAACACCGTTGCATCGGTACGCCAATAGCCGGGTAAATCGAAGGTGTCGCTGAAGTCCCCCGCTCTTTCGCCGACATGGAACACCCCTGCGCCAAAGCCCAGGCCCTGCAAATCTCCGCGCTGAATCTCATAGGTTGTCCAGAGGCTAGCGGTATTGCGAGGAACATTTTGCACCCGACTTCCTGGGAGTAAGCCAAAATACTCCTGGGTGTATGCGGCATCGATATAGCCATAGGAGGCGATCACATTCCATCCGGGGAGAATTTCGCCCGCTATATTCAGATCAATGCCTTGGCTGCGCTGCTCAGCAATAGGAATGGAAAACGTGCCCGTAGGGTCACTGGTTGCCAGATTGGTTTTGGTAATGTTGTAGGCTGCTAGGGACAAGGTCAACCGATCGCTAATTTCAGCCTGCACCCCAACCTCATACTGGGTTCCTCGTTCTGGCTCCAGAAAATTACCATCTTCTCCGGTGCCAAAGTTAGGCTGAAACGATTGCGCGAAGTTGGCATAGAGCGAAATCGGCTCAATCGGCTTATAGACTACGCCAACCGAGGGGGTAAAGGCGGTATCTTCCCGGATAGTTTCTTGGCCGTTGCGCTTGTTGAGGTTGTTTTGGGAAACCACATCAAACCGTCCGCCCAAGGCAAGAATCAAGTTGTCGGAAAATTTGATTTGATCTTGCACCAAGATGCCTAAAGCATCAGTGCGATCTAAGTTATTTCGTACCACCTGGGTTAACTCATCCAGGCCAGGACGCGGGATCGCATTGTAGACCGGGTTAAAGATATTAAGGCTAGGTGTCAACCCACCTGGCAACCGTCGCTGGGTACCACCAGAGGTTTGCCGCCGCAGATCTAACCCAATCAGCAGGTTGTGCCCAACTGAGCCAGTCAAAAAGTTGCCCAGCACATCGGTTTGCAGCGAATAGGTTTCAGCTAGATCGTCGTTGGAGCGGAAATTGCGGGTCAAAATGCCGGTGGCCGCATTGAGAGCTAGTGGCTCAGCCCGGTAGTCAATGCTGTCGGTCGAAAGAATCCGAAGCTGGTTACGCACTTTCCACTGCTCGCTAAAGGTGTGCTCTAGGCGGAATCCAGCCCCGTATTCCTTCACCAGGTTGAAATCGCCGGGTTCACCCAAAATACGACTGATGGGAATATCTGCAACGCCGCGTCCACTGGCCACCAGCCCCCGATCAAAGGGACGTTCATCCCGCCGGTAAGTGAAGTCCAAATTAAGAGTTGTGGCATCCCCAAAGCGCAATGCCAAGGAAGGAGCTACAAAAATCCGATCCACATTCTGGTTAAAGTTGCGAAAGCCATCGAAGTGTTCATAGGCCGCATTGAGGCGATATAGAATCGTGCGATCCTCGGTCAGCGGCCCCGTTAAATCGATTGTGGGACGGAAAAACCCATAGTTCCCTACCCGTAGCTCAGTTTCTTGAAACGGGTTCTCCAGTGGCTGTTTAGTCACCAGGTTAATAATGCCGCTGGGCTCTGTGTTGCCAAACAAGATCGATGCAGGGCCGCGTAGCACCTCTATGCGCTCCAAATTGGCGGTTTCGGCAAATCCACGGCCTGCCGCTCCCCTAAACCCATCGACAAAAATACCGTCGGTAAAAAACCCACGAATATTAAGCTGGTCGGAGGTGCTGCCAAAGCCGCCATCCTGCACCACGCCGCTAACGTTTTGGATCGCATCCCCCACACGAGTGATTGCTTGGTCTTTCAGGACTTGTTCGGGAATCACCTGAATAGTGCGTGGCGTGTCGCGCAAGGGTGTATCGGTGCGCGTCGCGGTGGATGCCCTCGATGGGCTATACCTCGCATCCTGCTGACCCGTCACCACCAGGTCAATCGCATCAGCTTCAGTGCTCTCTGCTACGACTGAACCTGGAGCTACATTGACTACCAAACTCTGCCCTTCAGCACCAATATTCGCAGTGGGTAGAGCATCTACCCCGGTAATGGCTACTTGCACCCGTTCACCACTAATCTGAGTGACGCTCAATTGGCTGATGCCCTCAGTCGGATTGGCCGCTTGGAATCCTGTGGGATCGGGCAAGGCTAATACCGCATTGGGAATCTCGATGATTAAGGTATTGCCAACGGTTGAGGTAGATGACGTGGGTAACGAGGCTCCAGCGGTTTCTAACACAATGCCAACACCAGTTGGACTAGAAGTCAGCCGCACTTGGGTAATTTGAATCGGAGCAATTTGTTGGGAAATCCATTCATTTATAGTCGTAATCGGTCGCGCTCTATCACTCACGCGAGGAATGGCAGTGGCTTCAGAAGCAGCAGAGACCAAGGTGCCTTCCGCCATGGCCGGAGAAGCAATGGCACTCGATAATACGCCTAATACGAAAAGCGATCGCTGTAATTGATTCGACATCACTCCACCCACCCAATCAAAAGTAATTCTCAATAGTAAAAGCTTAGTGGGAAGTCACAAGTTACAGGCACTCTCCTTGGCTACCAACCGGAATTTTTTGAACGCTAGGCGGAATTTTTAGAGGGAACCCGGTATTTTTTGGGCGTCACCCCAAACTTTTTGCGAAAGGCGGCGGCAAAATAGCTGCGACTGGCAAAGCCGATGGTTTGGGCAATCTCAGATACATTAAGCTGGCGTTCTTCTAAGAGTTGCCGTGCTTGCTCCAACCGATAGTTATGTAAATAACCAAAGGCCGTTTGACCAAAAACCTGCCGGAATCCCCGTTTGAGGGTGCAATCATTCAGCCCCACCTGTCGCGCTAATTCCATTAAGGAGGGTGGGTTATCCAGATGCTGTAACAAAATATCCCTGGCATGATGAATGCGATCGACATCGTCAGGTTTGAGGATGGGAACTAGGGGAGTCTGCTGATTGAGTTCTAGTTCTTGCGCGATCAAGAGCGCCATGAGTTCCCAAACCTTGCTTTCGAGATACATCCGCTTGATCATGCCCTGAAACGGACACTGAAGAATTTGCTGCACGGCGGTTTGCATCCCCAGGGTGGTCGTGCCAGAACGGACATAGTAGGTCTGGGAGGGAGGTTTGATTAAATGCTGTAATAAGGTTGGAATTGCCTCGGAGTCAGGATTCCAATAGGCTGTGAATAGGTCTGGATGAATATGAACATTCACCTCCAAAACCTGCTCTGTAGCCAGTCCTTCATTCCACTCAACCGGAGCAGTCCCACTGCCACAAAGGGAGTATTGTCCCGCACCAACCGGGTGGGATTGATGTTTGAACTGACCGGAGAGGTAAAAGCTGTATTCCAAAGGATGCTCCCGTTCTGGCAAGTGTAAGATCACCGGGGTATGGAGTTGATGACGGGCGATCGCCAAATGTAATCCTTCTCGAAGCTGAATCTCACGCCAATATCCCTGACCCAACTGCGGGGGATAGTTCCAGGTCGTGTCAAAGTCGTCGGAACCAGAAGTGGGGTTTTCTGAGTATTCCTGAAAGAGTGCCCAATAATCCTGTTGAGAAAACGTAATTGCCATGGTTGCAGCTTCTCCTCAACGGATGCCAGAGGTTTTGGATTTATGCCGTCCAATCGGTACACACAAGGGCGTTCCAGACACGGGATCAGGAATAATGCAACTTTCAAGTCCAAATACGTCACTGACTAAGGTTGCCGTCATCACGTCCCTAGGCGCACCTTGGGCAAATACCTGGCCTTGACGCATCACGACCAAGTAATCGGCATACCGACAGGCTTGATTTAAGTCGTGGAGTACCATCACCACAGTGCTGGCTTTGGTTTGGTTGAACTCATAGAGCAAATCCAAAATTTCAATTTGATGAGCTAAATCTAAAAATGTAGTCGGTTCATCCAAAAGCAAAGTCGTCGTATCCTGGGCCAAGGTCATGGCAATCCACGCCCGTTGGCGTTGTCCGCCAGAGAGTTGCTCTAGGGGTGTGTCTGCCAATTCCTGCATTCCCGTTAACAAAAGAGCTTGCTCCGTGAATTCTTCATCCTGGGTGGACCACTGTTGCCACCAGGTTTGGTGGGGATAGCGGCCTTGGGCAACCAGTTCCTGGACGGTTAACCCCTCCGGTGCCGTGGGGCCTTGGGGTAGGATGCTCAGTTGTTGAGCCACTTCCCGCGTGGACAGTTTAGAAATAGCGCGGCTATTCAGATAAACCGTTCCCCCCTGGGGTTTGAGCAAGCGGGCCAGTCCTCGCAACAGGGTGGATTTACCGCACCCATTGGGGCCAATCAACACGGTGATTTTTCCCTTGGGAATGGCGACACTGAGGTCTTTGACAATGGCTTTGTCCTGGTAAGCCAGGGTGAGTTGCCGTGCGGTTAAAACTGAGAGATCAGGAATGGAAGGGGTCATAGATGGCGATTTCGATACAGGATGTATAAAAAGTAGGGGGCACCGACTAAGGCCGTCATCACACCACAGGGAATTTCGAGCGGTGCAAACAAGGATCGACCGCAGAAATCTGCCAAAATCACCATAAAACCTCCGGTCAAAGCGGCTGTCGGCATCAAGCCCTCATGGTTAGGCCCAACCAATTGCCGAGCTAGATGGGGGGCCATTAAGCCGACAAAACCGACGGTGCCTGCGGTAGCTACGGCTGCTCCAGCTAGGGCAACACTGGTAATCATTAAAACCAACCGCTGTTGCTCAACCCGATTCCCTAAACCTCGTGCCATGTCTTCGCCCAGGTTCAGCACATTTAAACTAGGGGCCAATAGCCAAGCCAAGGGCACAAAAAGTATCACCCAGGGCAACAGCGGCCAGAGATGTTCCCAACTGCGCCCATAGACACTGCCCGTCATCCAAATCAAAGCTTGACTGACATCATAGATATTGCCAAAGGTGATCAGAATGGAGGTAGCAGCACCGGCGATCGCTCCAATCCCCACCCCCAACAAAATCAGCCGCATCGTAGAATTCCCCTGCCCCCTAGACAATCCATAGATCAAGGCGGCGGTCAGGAGTGCCCCGATAAAAGCTGAGATCGGCAATAGGGCAATGGGAACCGAGGGCAGTAGGACAATGATCGTGACCGCGACTAAACTGGCTCCGGCATTAATGCCAATAATATCTGGGGAAGCGAGGACGTTCCGGGTTAAACTTTGCATAATTGCCCCCGACACCGCCAAACCCATGCCCACTAAAAAACCCACGAGCACACGGGGCAGGCGCAATGTTTGCACCACAAAGGCATAGTCAGGATTGCTGGTTTCTAATCCCAAGACTGTTTTGACAACTTCCCAGGCAGGCACCGGATATTCCCCAAAGGAGATTGCCGCCACCATCACCCCCAAACTAAGCAGACTCAGGATCAGCAGAATCATGGGTGCTGAGCGAGACAGGCGCATGGAAAAGGGAACACCGGGCAAACGCATCACTAGCCAAGACTTCATCCGCGTTTCCCTTGCCAACGGGCCAAATAAATAAAGAAAGGCGCACCGACCAAAGCCATCATAATGCCCACGGGTAGCTCTTGGGGTTTAATGATCAGACGCGCACTGATATCGGCAAGCAAGAGCAAAATGCCACCCAGCACAAAGGCATAGGGAAGGATCCAACGGTAATCAACACCCACAAAAAAGCGCACCACATGGGGCACTACCAAACCCACAAACCCAATGGGGCCAGCGATCGCCACACAACTCCCTGCCAACACCACCACACTCAAAGCGGCACTCACCTTGACCCAAGCGGTACGCTGCCCCAACCCTTTAGCCACATCGTCTCCCAGGTTCAGGGTTGTTAAGGCGTGGCTGAAACTAAACGCGACCCCTAAACCCACACCCATATAGGGCAGGACTTGGAGCAGTAACGGAAACTCTCGCCCTGCCACAGAACCCGACAACCAAAACCGAATCTCGTCCAACGCCCGTTGATTGAGAATCAGCAAACCTGTTGTTAACGAAGCAAGCAAAGCAGTGATGGCCGCCCCAGCGATTGTGAGTCTGATCGGGTTGAGGCCATGCCCCCCTACTGTTCCTAGCACCATCACAGTCACAGCAGCAATCCCACCTCCCACAAACGCCAATCCCGGATAAAGCGAGAAAGGCGTAGCTGGAAAAAAGACGATGGTTGTAACTAACACCAAGGCAGCTCCAGCATTAATCCCTAAAATTTGAGGATCGGCGAGGGGATTGCGGGTTAACGCTTGCATGACAGCGCCTGCCACCCCCAAACAAGCTCCCACACTCAGGGCAATCAACGTCCGAGGGAGACGAATCGTACGCACAATCAAATGATTGACAGATCCATCAAAGGCAAACACTGCCTGATAAATCGTGGTGAGGTTAAGGTCAGCAGCACCGTACAAAATGCTCGTGAATCCACAGAGTCCGAGCAATGCTAAGCCGAGCAGTAACCCCATCATTAATTTTGGCCGAGAACGTAAGGGAGCCTGTACTCCCAACGTTGCCGCACCGTCTCTCATCATACACTCCAGCGATAAACTGCTATAGATTCTCAACAAGAATAGATTAACTAACTAGTTTTAGCAATTACATTTACTAAAACTTCTCAAGTAAACCAGCCGATACTTTTCTAAAGGGCAGCAAACTAGAGGTGGTCTTTTCTTGCTAACAACCCGCTCTAGAAAAGATAAAATACTTGCCAATGGGCTATTTTAGAGACTTTCAGGGGGTTTCTCCTGGAGCTAGGAGGTGGATTGCTTCAATTGATTCACAGCTTGACAAAAATCCCCCACCTCTACTTAATGAATAATAGTCTCATTTAGCTTAGTTTCTTTTCAAGATCTCTCCTACAACCTAATAGAAGTCTTTACTGTAACTATTTAGCGCTCAATATCAAAAATCTTACCGATACGCGCTACTACGATTCTCAAGGTTTTTTGGTCTATCCCGGTGCCCCCTTCATCGTTTTAGGAACCGTTACCGTTCAGTTCTAGTGAGCAATATCTAATGAACAATAGGACGATCATGCCAGCACCCTTTTTTTGTGCAGAAGAAGCTCAGCAGCTTCAGGAAGATCCAATTGGTTGTGCCGGTACCTTTCCGCTTTATATTTTGGTGGAATGCCCGACTCCTTGGCCTGCCCAGGCTTTAAAGGCGGCTGCTATACCCGACAATCTTCGCACTTGGTTTGAAACCTACGAGGATGACAATCTGCCGATTCGGTTGTTGTTGATTGCCAATGAGCAATCTCATCGAAATGCCCAAAAACGGGTGCTGATGTTTCGTCAACAAACCGGGTTTTCGGCAGGTTATACCCAACAGGAGTTTGTGGTTGATGATTTGGAGCAAGTGGTTCCCTTAATTCAAACCTATCTCACCGATCCCTCGTCCTTGGTATCCCTAGCCGATCCATCCATCCAAGATTTTTTGATCTGCACCCATGGAAGCCACGACAAATGCTGCGCGAAATATGGGCTGACCTTTTATAAGCAGGCGATCGCCACCCTCCATCAATCCTCCGTCTCTCCCAAGCAAGTCCGCCTATGGCAAGTCAGTCATAT
>JAYKHH010000069.1:0-2520 GCA_035285265.1 Leptolyngbyaceae cyanobacterium
GGCTTCATACAGCATTGCTTTAGAACTTTGGGCATCCGCTGCTCGTAATTCACTCTCTAGCAGGCGATCGCGCCCCCGGTTCAGTTCAGTCGCAGCATTTTCTAAGGCTTCGTGGACTTCAGTGGTAAGGGCACGAATAGCTGCCAACATCACATCCTGTAACTGCTGAGTAGATAGTTTTTCCGAGTCATTCGGCAGTTGGCTAATACTCAGAAGGGCGAGTTCACGGGCGATTCGACGGGCTTGCATGGCAGATGAAGTTGACAAGGTTCAGTAGCTCAGTCATCCTAGCAAGCTTCGGGTAGTCATGTCAGGTATCAGGTGTCAGGTGGAATTTTGGATGCTTCGACTTCGCTCAGCACAGGTTTTGGATTTTGGATTGGTGTAGGGGCAATCCGCATCACCTGTGATCTCAAAATGGCCTTGTTTAAACCATGCTGTAAAAACCATGCTGTAAGATGGGACAAATTTGGTTGCTTGGTAGTATGAATTGGGTAAGAGCATGGCACTGCCATGCTCTTTCTACTGATTTGCTGCCCACCCTATTCATTCCATGATTCAGCCCCATCCAGGACGAATTTGGCTGATTGGGGGCACGCAAGAGAGTGCCCAATTGGCGATCGCAATTTCCCAAGCTCAACTCCCTGGCATTATCTCCGTCACTACCGAAGCCGCCAGAGGGCTTTATACCGCAACGCCTGAGTTACCCGTTCGGGTGGGCAAGTTAGATGTAGCAGAGCTTTTACAGTTTTTGTCAGCTTCTTCTATTGCAGCAATTTTGGATGCGTCCCATCCCTATGCCGTAGAAATTTCCCGTTTAGCGATCGCCGCCGCCGATCAACTCCAGATTCCCTACCTCCGCTATGAACGTCCGGAATTAGAGACTACTTCAACCGATCCAGCTATTTACTTAGATAGTTTCGCTACTCTCTTGGCGGGAGATTACCTAAAGGGACAACGGGTATTGCTCACCCTGGGTTATCGATCCTTACCCCTCTTTCAAGCTTGGCAAAATCAAGCCATTTTGTTTGCCCGTATCTTGCCTTCCCTTGATGCTCTCTCAGCGGCATTGGATGCAGGCTTTACCAGCGATCGCCTCATCGCCCTCCGTCCACCGATTTCCCTGGAGTTGGAACGGGCACTCTGGCAGCAGTGGCAAATCACTCTAGTTGTCACGAAGGCTTCAGGCACTGCGGGGGGTGAAGATATCAAGCGCCAACTGGCAGCAGAGTTAGGAGTGACCCTTGTGATCATCACACGCCCTTTGATCCACTATCCCCAACAAACCCGTGACTTAGCGATCGCCCTAGAGTTTTGCCATCAGGTGAAATTAAAGGGTTAGGACGCAAGAAGAACTTTGAACAAGATACCTTAGGCACAGACCACGCGATCTCGGCCCTCGGCTTTAGCCCGGTATAGTGCTCGGTCGGCCTCTGCTAAAAGCTGAGCAGGAGAAGAGTCAGGATTAGGGATAATTCCGGCCACTCCCACACTCAAGGTGACATATTCATAGGGTGAGGCAACATGGGCAATTCTTAGGGCTTTAACCCTAAAGTGAATTTCCTGGGCAACATGCAGTGCCCCTGTTATAGATGTATTGGAAAGCAGTACCACAAACTCTTCCCCACCATACCGAGCCACCAAGTCTACCGATCGCTTCGCCGTCAGATAAATTTCCCTGGCAACCCTTTGTAGGCATTCATCTCCAATGGGATGACCATAGGCATCGTTATAGCGTTTAAAAAAATCAATATCACACAAAATTAAAGCTAGCGGGGTTTTCTCACGGGTCATCCGGTTCCATTCTTGCTCCAACACCTGATCAAAACGGCGACGATTCGCAACCTGGGTCAAACCATCGGATGTAGCCAGACGGTGTAACTCCTGATTCACTTCTTCTAAGCGTTGATACAGTTGAGCTTGTTGAATGGCAATTCCTACCTGATCTGCTAATTGCTTGATCAATTCAATCTCCAACGGTTGCCAGGGACGTGGCCCCACACATTGATGCACAATCAGTAGCCCCCATAATTCTTCTCCTGTCAAGATAGGCGCTACTAAGTTAGCCCGAACCTGAAACTGGGCTAAGAGGTTGATGTGACAAGGGGTTAACGTTGAAGCGTAAATATCCTCAGTTGCCTTGACCCGTCCTTGGTGATAGAGCGGGATATAGGTTTCCATAAAGCAAGGATCGTTCACAACTTGCCCTAGAATCGAC
Source organism: Leptolyngbyaceae cyanobacterium (assembly GCA_035285265.1). Lineage (GTDB taxonomy): Bacteria > Cyanobacteriota > Cyanobacteriia > JARCMD01 > JARCMD01 > JAYKHH01. The sequence goes on from JAYKHH010000069.1 coordinate 2,219, forward strand.
AAACACTGATCGGCGACTGACTCAACCGCAACCGATCCATGCCAGTTAGGTTCAAAGCGATAAATCAAGACCCGATCCGTTTGGAGGAACTGCCGCACTTCCGTCACCGTGGTATCGAGAATCGTGTCTAAATTTAAGGACTGACGAATACGCTGGGCGATCGCCCCCATTAACCGCTCTCTCGCCAGTTGATGCTGTAAGGCTGACTCTGCCCGCCTGCGTTCAGCGATTTCAATTTCTAACCGCTGATTTGCACTTCTTAGTTCCAAGGTGCGCTGCTCAACCAAATGCTGCAAAGCATC
>JAYKHH010000070.1:0-2984 GCA_035285265.1 Leptolyngbyaceae cyanobacterium
TCAACTTCATATCTTGGATGGGCCTGCAAAACTTCTAGGTGGGACTACAAACGGTTCCATGGGAGCTATCGGCTATGATGCAAAAATCAACCCTCAGTGAATTCCAAGCATAGATCTATGACTTCTACAGAATCAGTCTGGGATTATCCAAGACCTCCTCGTTTGGAAGATTGCAGCAAACCGATTCAAGTAGTCTTCAACCAAATCGTAATTGCAGACACGCACCATGCCAAGCGGGTACTGGAGACAAGTCATCCCCCGGTTTACTACATTCCTCCAGAAGATATCAAGCAGGAATATTTGCAACGAATGCCTCGGACTAGCTGGTGTGAATGGAAAGGGCAGGCAGGCTACTATACGATTGCGGTGGGCGATCGCCAAGCCCTCAATGCAGCCTGGTTCTACCCCAACCCCACGGATGCCTTTTTACCCATTAAAGACCATGTTGCCTTTTATGCCCATCTTATGGATGCCTGTTACGTAGATGGAGAACAGGTGCAACCCCAACCCGGTGATTTCTATGGCGGTTGGATCACCCGTGACATCGTTGGCCCCTTCAAAGGCGGCCCAGGTACCTGGGGTTGGTAGGTTAATGGGTATCGTGTAAGTGTCGGATCACCAGCGATCGCTCCCCTTCCTGCCGACCTTCTTCCTGGGCATCGCGGTAAAACCGGGTATCTTGCAAGGTCAGTCCGAGCATAGCTTCAATCTTCGGGATCAGAATCTGGGATCTTAGTTGTAGGATGAAAGATAGAGAGTGTTACAAATCTTGAATTTGGCTCTCAGAAACCCATCTTTAGCCCCCGGCCCCTTTCCAGTCATGGCTTTCTTCCGTCAATATATTTCTCCCCTGATTGCATTGCTGGTCTTTTTTGCCGCCTTGGTGGCAGTGGCAGCTCGCAGCTTTCTACCGGGTGACATGGCAGCACCGGCCCCTATTGAACCCGTAGCGGTAGTTTCCCAACCAACGGTGTCTCAACTGGCAACCAGTGCCGATCAAGTGGCGGGTTTACCCCCTGCGCTGGCTCGGTTGGTCAAAGGATTACCCGATAGTCCAGTAGTAGAGCCATTTTGAGACTTATCCAAAATCATTTACTTCAATAAGGGCTTAATATCTCAGGACTTACGCAGTTGGGGATTTTGGAAGGGCTTGTAGCCCTTCCAAAATCCCTAAAAACCCTATAAATTCGTGGGGACTGCGGAAGTCCTACATCTAATCCGTTGGCAGATATTTGGGGGTACTTCGATGAATTGGGGTGGGGGCAGTTAAGCTGCCCCATCCGACGAGAATGACCTTGGTTATGAGCGCAAGATTTGTATTTTTCGAGGTGCCCTTGGATGGTTTCTTGCTTGGAAATTACCTAAGATACGCGATGTGCAACTCAATCAAAACGCCTACCCTACGCCTTCGGTAGGCTTCCCGCAGGGTGGGTTAATCTAAGTTGCACATCGCGTTAAGATGGCTATATTTTTTCTTGCTCAGGACTTGAACCCTTGGTGTCTAGCGAATTACCACCTGGATACTGGCTCAGATCTGGTTCCGGACTAGATCGGGCACTTCTGCTGAAATTCTTAACTCGAACTTACCAGGAATTTGAGCCAGCGGGGGATTTTGCTCATTTAGCTCAAACGGTGGAGCATTATTTTTCTAGTAAAACGCCGCTCTGGTGGGTAGAATTGGCTTCCCAGTACTCTCCTAGCTCGGATTTGCCTAGTGCAATCCGTCATCCCCTGGCTTGCCTGTGGTTGGGAAATGTAGTCGATCAGGTGCGGGGCGATCGCCATGCCCATATTTTTTTACTCTACGTCACCCCAGAACATCGTCGTCGGGGAATTGGCTCGGCTTTAGTGCGCCATGCTGAAAATTGGGCCAGGAAACGGGGCGATCGCCAAATCGGGCTACAGGTTTTCCAAGCCAATCAACCGGCCTTAAATCTCTATGGCAAACTGGGTTTTCAGACCCAGTCCCTGTGGATGGTTAAACCTTTACAAAACGACTTCTAGCCAGGATCTAGGGCGGTTAGAAACCGCAGCTACACGCACAAAGTCCGCCTGCGCGGACTCCATCCTAAATTATTTGTCTAATCCGTTTTGTCCTGAAAACTTTGCTCCTTTAACCTGCGGAGGCAGGTTTTGTCCGTGTAGCTGCGAATTCTATTCGCCCAACTCAATCTTAAGAACTGAAGAACTGAAGAACAACGGTTATGATAATAGGGTTGTTGATATTTATTAAGAATTATCAATGATTGTTGCCCCGATGGATTGGATGCAGATTAAAGAGTCTTTAAAACAAAAGGTATTCTTTGGGCATGAGCCAACCCCTGAACTCCTCGCCATTCTTTTGGTGTACTTTGTCCAGGGCATTTTGGGACTAGCACGTTTGTCAGTTAGCTTTTTCCTCAAGGATGAATTAGCTCTGAGTCCTGCCCAAGTCTCTGCCCTATTAGGGGTAGCCGCTCTGCCCTGGATGATTAAGCCGTTGTTTGGGTTTATATCCGACGGTCTACCAATTTTGGGTTATCGCCGCCGCCCCTATCTCGTGTTATCCGGACTTCTAGGCACAATGGCTTGGATGGGTTTGGCAACTGTTGTGCATACGGCCTGGGCTGCTACTTTGGCGATCGCCCTCAGTTCTCTCTCGATGGCCGTCAGTGATGTGATTGTCGATTCCCTAGTCGTAGAGCGGGCCAGATCTGAATCCGAGGGAGAAGCAGGGTCTCTACAGTCTTTATCCTGGGGCGCTTCGGCGATCGGGGGCATTCTCACGGCTTACTTGGGTGGTTTCCTGCTAGAGCACTTGAGTACCCAGACAGTCTTTGCGATTACCGCCTCCTTTCCTTTGGTAGTAGTGGCAGCCGCTTGGTGTGTGACTGAAGCCAAGGTCAGCAGTCGTCCAAATTGGGGAGCGATCGCGCATCAACTGCAGCAGCTACGGGCCAGTGTGACTCAAAAATCCATTTGGCTCCCGACAGCCTTTATCTTTA
>JAYKHH010000071.1:0-9078 GCA_035285265.1 Leptolyngbyaceae cyanobacterium
GATGTCCTCACCTTCTAATTCCGGGGACGCTTCTAAAACTTCCTGGACAGATAGGTGACTCGCTAATAGTTTCAAAACAAAACCCACCGTGATCCGCATTCCGCGAATCGTCGGCTGTCCAAGACAAATACCCGGATTAACAGTGATTCGGTCTAGTTTATCCATCACTGTGAAACTCCCAAGCTAGTTAAAGCGCTGCCTCATTTTGACATACACCCTAGGATAGCTTCTACTCTAGACCCAATCATCCGACGATCTCACCCTCAGAAATCTTTTCAGCATTCAAACCCAGCAATCGCCCATCAGCCGTTCATGAGCGTGACGTTTTGCGGGAGCGATCGCCTATTAAGTGTATAGAGCTAGTTATACTGAAGCAATCTTCTTTGGATAATGGGGTGAGATGCCGACCGCTGTGCAGTTGGGGTGTTTGTATCGAATCAGCTACTACTTGACGTATTTGATGTTTCAGCCAATTCATCTCGTCTGTATTGATGATCGAACCCAAAATCTGTATGTTTTGGCGGGGCAAAATGAAGAAATTGAGTTTGAAGTTACTCCAAGTGGCGAGGTACTGTGATGACTCCAGTAGATTATGCAGCGATGTCCTATCAAGAGTTAAGACGTTATTTTCTAACTCATCGGGGCGATACGGTGGCATTTCAAGCGTATTTGGCAAGGCGTAGGGAGCGTTCCCGCCCCGTGATCACTACCATCAACGACCCAGACTTTGATCGTAAAATTCAGGCTGCCATTCAGCAACAAATTGCAGAGTACCGGGGTAGCAGCACAAGCTAGAAAGTTGCTGCACTTAGGATCTCCAATGCTTGCATGGATGAGGAGGTCGCTTTTCTCATAGCTAGCTTCACGCTCAAACCAAGACCGTTTTCTGAGCACCCCCCAGAGTGATCGCCCTTCCTTTCCCATCCCAATCTCATCAGCATTCAGGTTTAGCGATCCCAGATCAGGGTCAAGTTTTGCGGGTGCGATCGCCCTTCCGCTCTAATAACGCATTCGTAGCTACGGTCGTTCCCATTTTCACCACAGCAATCTGCTCAGCGGTGAGGGGTTGCTCTGGTGCGATCCCCAAAACCTCTCGAATCCCCTGAATCGGCGCATCGGCATAGCGTTCTGGATTCTCAGACAGCAACTTATGGATCACCAAGGTTCCATCCGGTTTGCGAGCCACCACATCGGTAAAGGTGCCACCCCGATCAATCCAAAACTGCCAGCGTCCGTCCTTGTCTGTCATCTCAAATCTGTGTTCTTTGCCTGTAAGCCCAGCTTAGCTTGACTTGTAAATGCTAGAGTCCTTTATGGCAAAGGCAAGTCAGAAATTCGATCTCTATACTCACCCTCTACGGAAGCCAGTGCAGCTCATACTAATTCTTCAAGGGTTCACCCACACTCATACTGAGATGAAGCTGAAAGATTCCAGGAAGATGATGCCCTTGAGCCAGATACTCGGTTAGATGAATGGGCATCGATCTTCGGTTGTTAGTGACCAGAATTGTTAGTGACCAGAATAAAGTTGTATCTTTCACACCCAATCAGGATATCTGGATCTAAGCTCCAATTCTGCAATGCCGATCCAACTCAATCTGCCTAGTCCTCATTTCAGAGGGTTGGCGGTTAGTTGGCATATCTGGAAAGCCAAGGGAGAGGTAGTGGCGCTTTTCCTCCAACTCTGCAGCCTAACTGCAAGCAGTGGTTGGACGCAACAACCTGAGCAGAAGCCTTGGAAGCCTTGCCAGTTGGAGTGCATGAGTACATTGAACTAATTTCTTTAGTAGACTAATATCCTACGCCCAGTGACACCCAAATTGCACCCAATTAGCCCTAAAAATCCCTAAAACGGTTTCAGAAATAAGTACAAAGGCGGAATTATTTTGCTAGAGTTAAAATTCAAAAACCCTGCAATCTTTACCCTATAAGGCTTTTATCAAGCGGGACTGGCGGGACTCGAACCCTCGACCTACCGCTTAGGAGGCGGTCGCTCTATCCATCTGAGCTACAGCCCCAGGATACTGATGCACCTTTGTTAGCATCACTGACTTTTATTAAGGGGTAATTTCCACCTCAAAGTCAACTAACAATCCATAGCACAGCTTATGAAGCGATTATAAACGATAATCCCGTTCCTCATCGTGAGCTGGATTTCCAGGAATTTTCCCAAGGGCCACCTCCCACTTCTAGGCCACAGAGATGGCTTTGGGCTTGAAGAAGAGGGCGCAAGGTTTGCCCATGACGTTCCTGTAGAGTTAACGTAAGGTGACCGTTGAGTGTATCTCGACAGGTAAATGCCAAACCTTGTTGGGTCGGAGTGCGAACCGAGGTACTTGGTAGGTCTGTAGTACCCGTCAGTTCAATCTGAAACTGGGAATTTTGGGCAGTCATGTGCCAATACCCCCAGGGGCTAATCTCCCAATCAACCTGGGAATTCCAAGGAACAAATTCAAAAAATTTACCTTGATAGTGCAGCCCAATCATCGCGACAGACTCCATCCAGCCTAAAACCGATCGCCGTCCTCCACCAGCCGTTAAAGCCAAATCGGGTTCACCCTCGAAACAATTACAGTTCAGCCAAAACCACTTTTCGGGAAAAGCGCCCCCCCAATTCTTTTCCGCATAGGCAGGGGCTTGGGTAAATTCATGGCGAATTCCTCGCCACTCAATCCAACCGGTTGCCCATCCGTGGGCCATTAAAATTTGCCAGCCCGGTTCAAAAATCGGCAGATAAGACAAGTAACCCGCTGTAGATTGCTGAAGTTGCTGGGAGTTCCCCCAACCATAGACTGGCTCAATGGTATAGTGCCAACGAGCAGTGTGCCCTGAACGGGGATCATGCAAAACTCCCTGGTTTAAGGTGGCTGTGGCTTGATAACCTTCTTGCACCTGTTGCTCAAATTGAGTGGGTTCTAGATAACCCGGAGTTTGCAGACTATGCGCTTTCCGCCAATGCCCTAGCCCCAATTGATGTCGCCATGCCCAAAATTGGTTTACATCTGGTAGCGTGCGGCAGAGGTATTCCTCCTCGATTCCTAGGATCTGCGCCGCTCCACCACTGTGGGCTTGTCCACCGATGGGGTCTTCGATGGAGTACATAAACGCAAAACTCTGGGCGCGATCGCCCAAGGTAACCCGATAATACCAACCTTCAAAAAAACGACGGGGACTCCCATCCCATTGGTAGCCACTATGGGGGGTTTGCAGCCATTGGAGAGGTCTGACCATAGACAAAAACTGGGAGTAAACACCAAAATTCCTCCAACGAGGTCGGAGGAATTTTGATAGAGGTATTTAGGAAGGGATCTTAAGAGACTGCGAGTAATGGAGCGTTTAAGCAATCCACTCTAGAACAGCTTCAGCTTTCGTATTGGTTCTGCGCTCTGGGGTTTCGCGGGTGAACTTCATATGGATGGAACGATTCTGCTCACCATCAGCCGCTACCGCCATGATGGGATAGTCAATCAAGCCATCTTGGAAGGACATCTGGAAGCGGAACGTACCATCGGGACTGAGTTGGATGGGTCGTCCACCAATCGTTACGGTTGCATCGGGTTCGGTTGCACCGTAAACAATTAACTCAGCATCAGCTACCAACCAGAATTGGCGAGGACGAATGGGAGGCATGGAAGCACCAAACCCAACACCCGACATGCCCACACCCGACATGGTGAGGCCCGATACCGTGGGAACTGCCCACATGCCCACACCGGAGGGGAAGACGTAGGAGCTAATCACCTGCTCATGAACTGGAGCTTGCTGCATGGAGCCGTACAGCGAACCAGCGACCCGCATCGCTTCAGTAGTTTGAGCCATGCCGAAGATTTCGTCGTAGATCGGATTAACACCTAGGGCTGAGGTTCCGGCCCCTGCTGCCCCTAACGCCATCTTTCTGCTGGGAGGAACTAACTCTAGGAAGGTCTTACCGCGTAGGTCTTCTTCCCAAGAGAGGGTAATGAACTGGTCATCAATCCAGTCGGAGGGGTAAACAGGAGGAATGCGTACAGGCGCAGAACGAGCCAAGATCAACCAGCGACCATCAGCACAACGGTAGCCGATATCCGCAACATAGTCGCGATCGCTCACAGGAACGGGCAAGTACCATTCCCGTGCCAGTTCGTCGCAGGGATATTCCTGAATGCTGTGGGGGCTTTGGTACTCCAGGTTAATATCGCTGACATCATACAAGCGCAGAGCAAGCTGCTGGCCTCCCTGACGACGCAGGTCTTCTTTTTGCTCATTAGGGATGTCCCAGTATGCATAAGCCCATTGGGGATCGCGGGGCATTAATACAATCCGGCTTTCACCATAGCCGTCGGGTAGATCTGCTAAGCCCTCGTCCACTGCTGCTAGGGAACCGCCAAACTTATCTTCTTGACCTAATTCAAATTTTGCTGCTTCCACTTCTTCTTGCGCCTCTAATTTACGAGATGAACTAACAGAAACTTGGGTGTGTTGGATTTCTTGAATTCCAGCAAGTAATTGCGACTTACGCATCCGACTGTAACGAGAGATGCCGTACTCGCTAGCAACTTTTCGGAGTTGCCGCAACGTCATTTCTTCTAAGGGAGGTCGTTCTTTTGCCATACTACTTAGGATTTTTTCGGGATCACAGGGATCGGACTTAAGCTATATGTTGCAGAAAGTAACAGAAAAGGTCAAGAGGCTGACGGGCTGATTAGAGCTGGATTTACGGATTTCTAGGCAAAATGGGGATCGAATTGTCATGATCCCCTGACAATCTCCAGGTCGGGGGATCATGACAATAGGGGATGGGGATCAAAAAAATCGGATTTTAGATTTTGGATTTTGGATGGAAGCGTATTACAGGAAAGCCTTGAATAGCTGCTCAGCGGCTAAACCCATAAAATAGTCATGAATTCACTTTTGATTGGACAGAACGCAAGAGATCCTAAAGTGTGCTTTGAAGTCCCCATCCTTCCTCTGATGTCTAGGGTTCGCTGCGTTTACCGCTTTTCTGTTGAATGCCCCCTACATTTTGACCAAGGTTAATCAATCGGTTAATCCATCCTTGTTAAAGGTGATCCTTATGTCTAGTTCTTCTACTGCCAGTCAAATTACGCTTCAGGTGAACGGGGAATCGCGTACCTGTTCGGCTCAACTTTCCTTGCCGGAGTTACTTGAGCAGCTTGGGATGAATCCCCGTTTGCTCGCGGTGGAATATAACGGTGAGATTCCGCATCGGCAATTTTGGAGTGAGACGCAAATGCAGCAGGGCGATCGCTTAGAAATTGTCACGATTGTCGGAGGTGGCTAGAAGAAGGGAACTGAGTCACTCAGGTATTTTTTCAACACCTTCGTACGGTTATTACCCCTCTAACTATCCTAAGAATGAGGTCTGATCCTTGACGGAAGACGATACATTATAGGGGTAGTGGCACTTATAGGTCTTCACAACTCTGGTCAGGCAGGGTCGTAAACCAAAGTGAGCCATCGGTAAATTTACTCTTAATTCGGTAGGCAGAGTCCTATGCACAAAAAATTGCGTTCTTTATTCAAACCCTTTTTAAGTTCTCTGCTTCTGATTGTTTTAATCAGCGGTTTAGCATTCGGTCACTCGGATAGTGCCTTGGCTGCCCGCAGTGGAGGGCGAATTGGGGGTGGTTCTTTCCGAGCACCGAGTCGTACCTATACTGCACCCCGTAGCCCATCCAGGGCACCCACGGGCGGATACTATCCCGGTGGCGGGTTTGGCTTCCCCTTCTTATTTCCCATTTTTGGCATTGGCGGGGGAGCCGGGGGGTTATTCACGATTTTGATTGGGTTAGCGATCGCGAATTTTCTATTCCAAAGCTTCCGTCGTGCCACTAGCGGCGAGGATCTAGAAGGGGGCTACAACAGCAATCCTTCCATCTCCATTGCCCGTCTCCAGGTAGGACTCTTGGCAAGTGCCCGGAGTTTACAAACTGACCTAGATCGGATTGCTGAGACTGCAAATACCCGCACTCCTGAAGGGTTATCCCAAGTCCTACAAGAAACAACGTTGTCGCTATTACGCCACCCCGAATATTGGGCCTATGCTACGGGTCAAACTCAGCAAGCGCGTTTAGAAGCCGCAGAAACTCAGTTTAATCGTCTAGCATTAGCTGAACGCAGCAAGTTCACGGAAGAAACCCTAACCAATGTCAACAGCCAAGGGCGACTCCAGCAAGCTACGCCTCAGGGAGCCTTGGTTGAAACAGATGCATCTGAGGGGCCAGGTGAATATATTGTGGCAACGATTTTGGTCGGTGCTGAAGGCAATTTACAATTGCCAGCCATCAACTCAACCGCTGATCTGCGTCGTGCCCTCAGTCAAATTGGGGCGATTCCTAGTTACAAGCTGATGGCTTTAGAGGTGCTGTGGGCACCTCAAGCGGCTGGGGATACCCTCACTTCGGATCAGCTATTAGCTGAGTACCCTGACCTGAAGTTAATTTAAGGGTTGAGAGTATTTGATGTAGGCAACCCATGAATCCTAGGGGCATCCCCTACATCAGTACAAAATTCCTAGCAAGAAATTTTGCGTGTTAACAACAAAGGGGAGGGGAGATGCTGACCAGTATCTCCCCTCCCCTTTCAAATGGAAAAATTTAAATAAATTTGTCAATTACACACGAAACTGCTCTAGGGCGGCCCGGAAGTGGATGGGGAGTACAGCCTCAAGATTTTCGTGGGGACGGGCAATCACATGGGAGGAGAGAAACAGCGTCTTCTCGTTGGGGCTTTGGGGAAGTACCTTATGAGCAGCCTCAATTCCAGCATTGACAGCCTGTTGTACTTCAGACACCTGTCCCCGCACGATAATGGTGACACGGGCACCACTCACCACTTCGTAGCCTACCAAGGTAACACGGCCTGCTTTCACCATAGCATCCGAAACCAACAGGGCTGGCGGATGTCCCAATACTTCAACCATACCCACAGCAACAGCCATTAGAATACTCCTTCCTGAACCAGTCAACTTGTACCTTATCACTTATGACTGCTACAAATGCAGCTAGGAAGTACCGACTTACATATAGTTTTGATAGCTAGTTTTGATGGCGGATATTGTGGATGAGACACCGTTGCTAACCGATATCCTTGGTGACTCCTTGCAGGTAGGAATGGCGTAGCTTCTTTGATGGTTTGAAGGCCCCCAGAATTGGGGAGTTAGGGGGCTAAGAGAACTTGTGGGCACCTCGAAAAATATAAATCTTGCGCTCATAACCAAGGTCATTCTCGTCGGATGGGGCAGTTAAACTGCCCCCCACCCCAATTAATCGCAGTCCCCTTGTGTATACACCATAGCCCAAGCAGGGAGAGGGGGAGAGTTAGAAATCATGGAAGATTGCTATATCCAAGCAGCCAATGGTGAACGATACTCATGCGTTATAGCAATCCACGATATCGAATAAAAATTAAAACCACTGCCCAGGATCCCAATGTAACTTTGATGGCGACCAGGATATTCAAGATAGGGACAATTCCCCCACTGATCAGGTTGCCCAACTCGCCGTGAGGCAATTCCAGACCGACCAGCGTGATCACCGATAGCGCAATAAAAACCAGCACCGAAATTTTCTCCCAGGTGGCGGCTTGCCAGCGTTGGTAAATAGACTCCATCCACTCTGAGGATGAAGTAATCGCCACCAACCCGATCGCCGTTCCACCAGCGACTCCCGCCGCAAACCCACCCCCTGGACTGAGGTGCCCCCGAATTGCCAATTCAACCCCTACGATCGCGGCGATGGTAGCTCCCAATTGGGCCAAGACAATGGAGGGTTTATCAGTAAACCGATAGATGGTGCAAAACGGTCGCTCGTTCGCCAGCAGAAATTGAGCACCCATGATGGCGATCGTAAATACAATGACTTCAAAAATTGTGTCATACAGCCGATTTCGGAAAATAATGCCCGAAACCGCATTGGGGACACCACTATCCTGCACAACCGTTTTGACAATCGAGAGATCGGGTAGGTCTGCCGTCGGGTTAGGAAGGATCAGGAATTTGAGATAAAGGGCGATTCCGGCTGCGATGTAGAGCCACTTCATTTAATGCTTCTCCCCTAAATCTGGTGCAGTGACGTAGGTCAGGCTGGTTGCAGGTGATGACAGTTCAGTTTGTAGGATGTCGTAGAGGCGACGAACACGGGTAACGGTTTGATAGAGCTTTGGCTCAGGCTCAGATGATGCCAGGTCTTGATTATCCTGATGCAATAGCTGCATACAGGTAACATGGACTTCTTTTTCCATCAAGGCTTGGTTTAAAGACCGTAGATCAGGATAGGGAATCAGTTCAAGCCGCAGATGGTACTTGCTAGCAATCGTTCGGAGGTCAGCTAGCAGGTGTGCAAAGGGACGTTGACTTGCCTGGGTGTCGCCTGTATCTTGCTCCTCCTGACCCTCAGCCTCCACCAAACTATCTGTCAGCACGCCAAGCCGCATCACCAAGGATGAGCGCACCGCCACCGCATAGAGCGTAATCGCCAACATGGTTCCTACCAATGCCTCAGTCAGCGCCACATCCGCTGCCCCCAACACCGCATAGACCAATGCTGCTACGGCTCCCAAAATACCGCGAATTACCAGAGCATTATAGGGATTAACCTGAACCGTTAGCATCACTGCTGCCAGCGGCAGCAGGGCGACGATGACATAAACGTAGCTATCGATCATGGTTACCCTCACTGCTAGAACAGTAGGCCAGCACATAGCCCAACACCGTATTCCAGATGGCCAGGGAAATGAGGGCAAGAACCAGCAGCGACCATTCACTGGGAATTTTGAGGAGTAGACCAAAGATAATACTCATTGATCCGAGGGTGTCGGCTACCGACAGGCTATGCAGCTTGAATAAGACCGATCGCTTGCCGAGCAAGGGAAAGGTGCCCCAAAACCAGAAAACAATTCCCACGCCGATACAGATATAGCTGAGGATATTAATCATGCTTCATTCAACCGTTTAATCACATGGGCTAGCAACATGAGTCCGGCATTCCCCACACTCAAGATAATCACGCCGACCACCCCAATCATCCAATCGTCGCGTAGGATAGAAACGACCAAAACCATCACCGATGTCTTGCTGGC
>JAYKHH010000072.1:0-3103 GCA_035285265.1 Leptolyngbyaceae cyanobacterium
GCTTCTAGTAGGCTAATCCCATACTACGAGTCGTTTCAGCGCCCAGGTAAACCCGGATGCTGAGGAAGTCTGTAGGACAAGCAGTTTCACACCGCTTGCAACCCACACAGTCTTCAGTTCGAGGTGACGAAGCAATCTGACCTGCTCTACAGCCGTCCCAGGGGACCATCTCTAGAACGTCAGTAGGACAAGCACGGACGCATTGGGTGCAGCCAATGCAGGTGTCATAAATTTTGACTGAATGAGACATTGAATTAAAAACTCCAAATAAGTGCTCAATGCCTTGCAGAATCTGCAATTGGCGAACCTACCAGTAGCGAACTACTGTGTAAGTTTGGAGAATCAAGGGTTAGTTTACCGTAGTGCCTGAGACAGGTTGAGCAAAAGGCTGCAAAACTTCAAAGAATGTAATACACCCTCCGTCCGTATTTATTGAGCAGGAGCTTTTAAGGCAAAAATTCTTTCTACCACGTCTGCTACCACCTTATCGGGTGTAGAGGCTCCAGAGGTGACTCCCACAATAATCGGCCCATCGGGAAGCCATGCGTCTGTAACCTGCAAGTCTTCGTGAAGGGGTTTATGCTCAACTTGATTGCCGGGGCCAATCCGTTCAGCACAGTCAATGTGATAAGAGGGAATATTACGGGCGATCGCAATTTCTTGCAGGTGGGTCGTATTCGACGAATTAAAGCCCCCAATCACGATCATCAGGTCTAAGGGCTCATCCACGAGGGTTAACATGGCATCTTGGCGCTCTTGGGTGGCATCACAAATGGTATTGAAGCTCAAGAAGTGTTGATTCAAATTCGTCGGGCCATACTTCTTCAGCATCGTATGCTCAAATAACTTACCGATCTGTTCCGTTTCCCCCTTGAGCATGGTGGTCTGGTTGGCAACCCCTACCCGTTCCAGATCCCGATCCGGATCAAATCCCTCGGAGTGGGCTTTCTGGAACTTGGCCATAAATTCCTCGCGATCGCCCCCCTCCAAAATATAGCGGCTGACATACTCGGCTTCTTCCAGGTTCAGCACAATCAGATAAGTCCCCGCAAAGGAACTGGTGGCGATAGTTTCTTCGTGGTTGTACTTACCGTGAATAATCGAGGTGTAAGACCCTTTTTTATGCTTTTCGACGGAATTCCACACCTTAGATACCCAAGGACAGGTTGTATCTACAATCTTGCAACCCTTTTCGTTGAGCAACTGCATTTCTTGAACACTGGCTCCAAAGGCGGGCAGAATCACCACATCGCCCCCCGCCACCTCCGAAAAGTCTTTTTGGGTGCCCACCACTGGAATAAACTCCACTTGCATCTCTCGCAACCGCTGATTCACCGAGGGATTGTGGATAATTTCATTGGTAATCCAGAGCCGTTCCGTAGGGAAATGCTGGCGAGTTTCGTAGGCCATCGCCACCGCTCGCTCCACGCCCCAACAAAAGCCAAACGCCTCTGCCAACCGAATCGTCACATCCCCCTGCTGCAAGGTGTAATGGTTGTCTCGGATTTGCTGCACTAAATTGCTTTGATACTCTGTCTGCAGCAAACCTGCCACTTCTGCTTCCCGACCAAAGCCTTTGCGATGGTAGTTTTCAGAACTATGGAGCGATCGCTTAAACGTTTTAGTATCCATGCAGCCTCTACTTCTATGTCTCTCTAAAAGTTCATCCTTCTAAACTTAGCTTAATCTTGATCTGGCTGAATAACACGAGGGCGGAGCGCCAAACCCAGTAGCCTTAGAGAATATCGGGTGGAGGCGGCAGAATTCAGATGGAAATCGTGTTGCCCTGTTCAGCCTGAATAATACTTTGGCGAAGTTTGGCAACAAATTCGGTGTCGGTGAGAATATCGAGGGTTTCGAGCAGTTCAGTCAGGTGTTGGTAGCTAAGAGCAGCGATGACTGGCACACCATCCTGGGTGATAATAATGGGTTCGTTAGTCAGCTCGTTGGGCAGGTTGGGGAGTTGTTGTTGAGCCTGGGCGATCGTGAGTTGCTTACGCATGGGTGAGAAGCTGATCAGGACTAAATTGAATGTAACACTCCTAACTTTCTAAGCACCCAGCATGACTATGATGAATGATTTGGTTGTTGGATGTAATCACGAAGGAGAACTATGTTTCTGATTAAGAAACACCTATCAAGAGGTTGATCTTGATCTGGCTGAATAATACGAGGGCGGAACGCCAAACCCAGTAGCCTTGATGACTCAAATGCAAACCATCGGTGGTCAATTCAGGTCTCATGTCGCCCTGCTGATCAGTAAATAGAGGGTGGAGGTCTAGGTAATACACCTTTTCTTCACTAGCCATGCTTTCCAATTGTCGATTCAGGGTACGAATGCGACTGTTGGGAACGGGTTTTAAGCGCTCCCGTCCTTCCCAAGTGGTGCGATCGCCCGCATGGGGCAAAATCGATTGCAGAACAATATGACTATCGGGATGTTGCCGTTTTAAGTATTGAACAATCTGTCGCTGATGTTGTAACAGGGTTTCATCGGATGCTCCCCGCAACAAGTCATTAATCCCGATCATGACAAAGATGGCTTCAGGACGAGTTTGATCTAAATGGCTCAGGCGTTTTAGCAGTCCAGTGGCACCCTCGCCAGAAATACTTTGATTCAGCCAAGTCTCTTCGGGTAAGAGCAAATCCGCCGGAAACCACAGACTGAGAGAATCTCCGACTAGAATCCTTAAATTAGAGGGAGGCTTTTGAACAACTCTGGCTGCTTCTTGCCGTAGGAAGGTGACCCATTGCTCATAACTTAACCGATTGCTGGGGCCAAGCTTGGGCAGGGAAGGGGTTGGGACTGCCATTGAAGTTAATCCAGCGGCATTGGCTGGCGCAGCTTTCGGTGCCTCTTGCTCTCGTAGTAACAACAGAACAATGATTGACAGGAGAAATCCATTGGCAATCAAGGATAGATAAACCCAAAGCGGAAAAATTTTGGCGAGTCTCAACACAGCACCAGACTCAGAATAGTGGGGAGGAGTACCATAACTCCCTGATCAACTGACACATATTTCCCATTGCCCTGTATCCCCTAGGAAATCCATTTCCTGGCTCATAGCGAAAGTCCTCTGACGAGGATTCGTAATCCCGGCAT
>JAYKHH010000073.1:0-4341 GCA_035285265.1 Leptolyngbyaceae cyanobacterium
TCACCTCGAACTGAAGACTGTGTGGGTTGCAAGCGGTGTGAAACTGCTTGTCCTACAGACTTCCTCAGCATCCGGGTTTACCTGGGCGCTGAAACGACTCGTAGTATGGGATTAGCCTACTAGAAGCTGTCATTAAACGCATTTTACTAATTCTGCGTTTATTTATAGAGTCAAACTCAGTTGGAGGGAAACCCAGTTTCCCTCTATTTTTTTGGCCTTTTTGGGGAATCCTATAACCTTGGGCTGTATCCTCGGTGTCTGGGGAACTGTACTGGATCGGCCCACAGTTGCTATATTCACTCACAGTTTCTATTGCTTTATTCTCTATTGCTTTATTAGGAGCGGCGCGTATATGTGCGGGATTGTAGGCTATATCGGTACCCAAGCAGCTAGTCAAATCCTTTTGGAAGGGTTAAAGAAACTAGAGTATCGGGGATACGATTCCGCTGGCATTGCTACCATCTGGGAAGATAATATTAGGTGTGTCCGAGCGAAGGGTAAGCTCCACAACCTGCAAGAAAAATTAGAAGGCTTAGAAACTCCCGCTCAAATCGGCATTGGTCATACTCGCTGGGCAACCCACGGCAAACCAGAGGAGTATAACGCCCATCCCCACATGGACACAGCCCTCCGCATTGCGGTGGTACAAAACGGCATTATTGAGAATTATCGGGAACTACGCGAGGAACTCAAGGAACGAGGCCACAAATTCCGCTCGGATACAGACACGGAGGTGATTCCCCACTTAATTGCAGAGCGACTAGAGCAATTGCGATCGCAGGGGGAGCCAACCGCAGAGCCAGAGACTCATCTCCTTTTGGAAGCGGTACGACAGGCAGTGAATTATTTAGAGGGTGCCTTTGCGATCGCCGTCCTCTCAGCGGACTACCCCGATGAATTAATTGTGGCTCGGCAACAGGCCCCGCTCTCCATTGGCTTTGGTCAGGGAGAGTTTTTCTGTGCCTCAGATACCCCTGCCTTGGTGCCCTATACGCGGTCTGTGCTCACCCTGGAAAATGGAGAACTGGCCCGGTTAACCACGTCGGGGGTTGGGGTGTATAGCTTTGCGGGCGATCGCCTCCGCAAAACCCCTCGTACCCTGAACTGGAACCCGGTTCTCGTGGAAAAGCAGGGCTTTAAACATTTCATGCTGAAGGAAATCTACGAGCAGCCCGGTGTGGTGCGAGGGTGTCTGGAAGCATACCTGAATGAGAGTTGGAAGGCCACGCAAGTCTCCACTTCTCCGATTTGTCTCAACCTCCCCGTTGAGCTGTACGCTGATTTACAACGGATTCAGGTTGTGGCCTGTGGCACCAGTTGGCACGCGGCTTTGGTGGGTAAGTATCTGCTGGAGCAATTAGCTGGAATTCCAACAATGGTGCAGTATGCCTCGGAGTTTCGTTACGCCCCTGCGCCCCTAACCCCTTGTACCTTGACCATTGGGGTAACTCAATCGGGGGAAACCGCTGATACCCTGGCAGCCCTAGATATGGAAAAACAGCGGCGATCGGGGATTGACCCAGCCTTTGCCCCACGGCTGTTGGGAATTACCAATCGTCCAGAAAGCTCCCTGGGGATGATGGTGCCCCATATTATTGACACCCATGCAGGCATTGAAATTGGGGTGGCCGCCACTAAAACTTTTGTGGGACAACTGATGGCATTTTATGCCTTGGCCTTAGATTTAGCAGCCCATCGTCAAACCCTCACGGGCGATCGCTTAGAAGAGATTTTGACGGGTTTGCGTCAGTTACCCGCCCTGCTGGAACTGATTTTAGAGAGCCAAGAGCGCTATATCGAGGAGCTATCCCACGACTTTGCAGACACCCAAGACTTCATCTTTTTAGGACGAGGGATCAACTTCCCGATCGCCTTGGAGGGTGCCTTAAAACTCAAGGAAATCAGCTACATCCACGCCGAGGGCTATCCAGCAGGGGAAATGAAGCACGGCCCCATTGCATTGTTGGATGCGAAGGTACCTGTGGTGGCGATCGCGGCTCCGGGCAGTGTTTACGAAAAGGTGCTTTCCAATGCCCAGGAAGCGAAGGCACGGGATGCCCGTCTGATTGGGGTAACCCCTCTGAATGCACCCGAAGCCAATGAAGTTTTTGACAACCTCATTCCTATTCCTTTGGTAGACGAATTACTGTCTCCCATTTTGACGGTGATTCCCTTGCAATTACTGGCCTATCATATTGCGGCCCGCCGAGGGTTAGATGTAGACCAGCCTCGTAACCTAGCCAAATCGGTTACAGTCGAGTAATAAATTATACTCGCGATTCCACCTCAATAATTTGCCATGATAGGCTTACCCGAAGAAACTGCCCTGATGAATGCCAATCAAGGGATTGAGGTGTATAGCGATCGCCACTTCCCCGACTGGCTGCACCAAAACCACCTCAGCCTTGCGTTTACGACCTATCAAACCAATCGTTTAGTTTTGGTGGGCAGAACTCCCTAGGGACGGTTGGCTTTATAGGAACAGTTATTTGATAAACCGATGGGCTTATATGCTGACCGGGATCAGATCTATATGAGTACGCGGTATCAAATCTAGCGGTTGGATAATCTGCTAGGTGCTGGTGAAACCCATCACGGGAGCGATCGCCTCTAGGTTTCCAGCCAGAATTACACCGCCAGCGCTCTGAATGGGCATGATGGGAAAGCTCTAAAGACTGAAGCTGATCGCGATCGCCGTGATCGCTCTCCCCCCTACCCTCGAATCACCGTGATGGATCGCCCTGCCGGACTGAGGACAATTTCGGTGGTGGTGCGATCGCTGATCGGCAATAACCCCGGACGGCGATCAAAAATCACTAGCCAACCCGTCTCTAACCCCAAGCCCGATAGATATTTGTCGAGTTGCTTTAAGCCTTGCGGTAACGGATCGGGTTTGCCTTCGCGCCAGACCTTGAGTTCCATGCCCAAGGTGACTTGACCATAGCGCACACAGAGATCCATCCGACCCGAACCAATGGCATATTCCCGTTCCAAGGTGCCGCCGCCATTCACCACCCGATGTAAAAAGGCCATGAGAACTAAATGGGGAGCGACTTCGGGATAGGGCGTACTTTTGAATAACGGTTCCCCATGCTGTCGCCAAAAGTCTAAGAAAGCCGCCAGTAATTGTTCTGGAATCAGTTCTCCGGTCGCCGATAGCCAAATAGGTTGAATGATTCCTAACGAGGCGGTAGTGGCATAGGCCAAGACCCTAGGTAACACTTCCTGATAAATGGGATTGGCAATCTCCAACCCTCGTTGAGGGGTTTGACGACACAACCCTAAATCCAACACATAGCGAATATCATCCTGAGGAATATCCCCCAATTCTTGACCCGCCAACATGGGTTGAATCATGGCTTGGACTCGCGGTTCTCGTAACCGTTCTGCCAAGCTATCTAAATGAGTATCTTGCCGTTGAATCAGAATTTCTTTAGCTTGATGGATCAGATCGACGGTAATGGGAATCTGCGGATCGGGAGCTAAATATTCGGTCACTTGACGGGCGATCGCATTCACTAACCAAGGCTGACCATCCGTTAACCTATAGGCGCGTTCCACCGCTTCGGGTGTAAAGACTTGTCCGGTAGCGGTTGTATGTTGTTGATACAAGTGGGTGACCTCTTCCAGGCTGAAATTTCCGAGGGTCACGGATTCCACTTTGATGTTGAAGGGGCTAGAGGTGGTTAAGCGATCGCTCCCTCCCGAAGCCACCTTATAATCTCGAACATCGCGCATTCCAATTAAGGCGACGGACTGCGGAAACCCTTGGGGACGACGGGGGAAGCCGGATCGCAATTGTCGCAATACCGAAATCAAGGTTTCGTCATTCAGAGCATCTACTTCGTCGAGGAAAACCACCAAGAGTCGGGAAGACTGTTCAGACCAACCGCTTAAAGCACTGCCAATCCGAGAACCATCCTTTGCTTCTAGCCAAGTAGGGGGGTGCAATTCTAGCGGTAACTGGAACCGAGCCGCTTGCTCCCATTCGCTTAAAATGGCTTGTTCTGCAGCACCTGGATTATGGGGAAAGACAGCACCCACTTCTAGAGAAAGCAAAACAGCGGTGTACTGACCACTCGCGGTAAGTTCCTGGGCAAGGGCAAGCATGGCCGTGGTTTTGCCCGTTTGTCGAGGGGCATGAATCACAAAGTAATTCTGTTGGGCAATTAACCGCTTGAGATTGGGGAGGCGAGCGATCGGAGGCACCATGTAGTGCAGGTCTGGCTTACAAGGCCCAGCAGTGTTAAACCATTTCGTCATGACGAGTCAATGCTCAGGGGTAACTCCACTATAGTCATTCCCCTGAGCGCATTGAACTGGCAGGAATCCACCCTTAGC
>JAYKHH010000074.1:0-11610 GCA_035285265.1 Leptolyngbyaceae cyanobacterium
AGGGAGCGTAGCGCCAGTTTAAATCAAAGCGGAACGGGCGACTGAGTACACTTTTCTGGTGGGAAAAGGTATCGAAACTGGCTTTGCCGTGATAATTCCCGATGCCACTGTCCCCCACGCCACCAAAGGGCAAACCTGATACTCCCACCTGTAGCACGGTGTCGTTGATGCAGACCCCACCCGAACTGGTAGACTGCAACACGGTTTTGTGATGTTGGGGATTATTAGAAAACAAATACAGGGCCAAGGGTTTGGGTCGGGCATTAATCAGGGCGATCGCTTCCTCCAGAGCCTCATACTCAATTACGGGCAAAATCGGCCCAAAAATTTCTGACTGCATGACCGGATCGCTCCAAGTCACCCGATCCAACACTGTAGGGGCAATATAGCAATCGGCAGCATTCGTCTGGCCCCCAATCACCACCTCACCAGACTGCAAAAGTTGGCTGAGTCGCTGAAAGTGCCTAGGACTAACAATGCGGGCATAGTCAGGACTTAGGGAAGGATCGTCACCATAAAACTCCTGAATCAGAGTCTTGATGCTCTCCAGGAGGGCTGGCTTGATCCGTTTGTTTACCAATAGATAATCGGGGGCAATACAGGTTTGCCCTGCGTTAATAAATTTTCCCCAGACAATCCTTTTGGCTGTCTCTGTTAAGGGGATATCAACATCGACAATACAAGGACTCTTCCCGCCCAATTCCAACGTAACAGGGGTGAGGTGTTTGGCTGCGGCTGCCATCACCACCTTGCCAATTTCGGTGCCGCCGGTAAAAAAGATGTGATCAAATTTTTCTTCTAAAAGCTTTTGGCTGGTCTCGACACCCCCCTCTACCACGGTCACAAAACCGGGCTCAAAGTTTTTCTGAATCAGTTCAGCAATGACTTTGGAGGTATGAGGGGTTAGCTCCGATGGTTTGAGGATGGCGCAGTTACCCGCCGCGATCGCTCCCACTAAGGGCGAAATCATGAGCTGAAACGGGTAATTCCATGGGGCAATGATCAAAACCACCCCTAGGGGTTCTGGGCAGATTTTAGCGGTTCCAGGGAACACGACCATGGGCGTGGAAATTTTCCGAGGCTTCACCCAAGATTTCAGGTGTTTGAGGGCATAGTTGACTTCCTCTAACACGCCAATTTCCAGCCCATAGGCTTCAAATTCAGGCTTATTTAAATCCGCTTTGAGCGCCTTAGTAATCGCACCCTGGTTCTGCTGAATCGCCTGCTTCAGCACCTGCAACTGCTCTAGCCGAAACTGCAATGGTTTCGTTTTACCAGTGCTAAAAAATTGTCGCTGTTGGTATAGAACGTGCTGAATAGGATCACTGGCGGTTAGGTCAGTCATGGCTATGAGGATTTCTTCGAGGACTTAGCAGCACCTAAACTAGGACGGGAGGATTCTGGCTGGAGTTGTTGGCGACCATTCCGAATCACCCGCAGCATATCCGTCAACTGTTGTTCAATGTCTCTCAGGGCGTGATCCGCATATTCATCCGCACCATTTTGAACCTGTTCACACTCGGCAAGGGTCTTGCGGCGCATTTCCTGAAGTTCCTGTTGCGCTTGACGCTGCATCCGCTCAATTTCAGCCATGGTTTTTGCTTGCACAGCTTCGCATTCCTGTTGTACCTGTTGGCGAATCTGCCTAGCTTCTAGCTCTGCCTGCCGGATAATACCTAATTCATCAAGGATTTGGGCAGCCCGACGCTCTGCCGCTGCAATAATTTCTTGAGCATACTGCTCTGCTTGATGGAAAATCTCTTCCTTATGGCGGGCAATTTCCTCTGCTTCTTGAAAAGCAGTCGGCAAACTGAGACGCACCAAATCTAACTGATCCAGAAGTTGTTCTTCATCAACCAAGGTGCGGCGGCTCAGAGGAATCCGGGGGCTGTCAAGCAGCATTTCCTCTAGCCGATCAAGTTCTCGTTGAACGTCTACCCCACGTCCGGGCTGGGGTCGGGCAGGGGCGCTATTGGCACTGTTTCCGTTAAGGTTTGGGCTGGTGCTGGGTAGTTCTTGGCGTAACATTTGTGAATATCCAAGGCAACATGGTTGGGGACAAGATGATCAATGGGACCACCAAACTTAGCAATTTCTTTTACCAGACTACTACTTAAGAAACTATATTCATTGGAAGTAGCAAGAAAGACCGTTTCAATTTGATCAGAAAGAGTCTTATTCGTGTGGGCCATTTGCAGTTCTCTTTCAAAGTCTGAAAGAACTCGTAAGCCTCGTAAGAGAACAGTTGCTTCCCGCATTTTGGCATAGGTTACGGCTAAACCGTCAAAACTATCTACCTCCAAGTGTGGCAGATGCTGAGTCGATAGACGAATCTGTTCAATACGTTCTTGCACTGTAAATAGAGGAGTTTTATTGGGATTGCGGAGAACTGCCACAATCACGCGATCAAACAATCGACAGCCCCTTTGGATAATATCGAGGTGACCAAAAGTGATGGGATCAAAACTGCCTGGATATATTGCAATCACAATTCACCTCACCTGAATAAACCTGACCCACCCGTAGACAAGAATTTTATTATTGTTTCTAAAGCCTACAGCATTTCCACAGGTGGGCAAACTAGCGATCGCTGATTTTTATTTGACGCGCTGAAGATTAGCTGACATCAGCTCAGCGTATACTAACGAGCAATGGCAGCAGGTAGGGTAGATCAAGTCCTTAGGTGGCACAAATGGGGCAGCGAATGCGGCGAATCGTAGGGCTTGTGATCATGATCTCACTCTGGTTTCTGAGTTGGAATCCCTCTCCCGCGATCGCAGAAGAATTAACAACTGCCAGCGAGGGTGCAGCGATCTCGCCAGAGCAGTCTATCCCTAGCTATACCAGCCTTGACTCCAGTAATATCTCCGATGAAAAAGTCAGTCAGTTTGTCAATGCCTATTTGCAAGTCGTAGATTTAGTTGAGCGGCGAGAGGGGGAACTACAGGGGTCTGAAACGGATTCAGAGTCGTTCCAGATTGAGCGAGAAATTGAGACCGCAGCCTTTGCCATCATTGAAAAAGCCGGATTAACCCGTCAGGAATATCTCCAACTCCTCAGCCTTGCCAACACCGAGCCAGAATTTGGCGAACGCATTGCAGACCAATTGCAAGAAGGATATTAGGTGTCAGGTGCCGGGTGTCAGCAAAAATTTTGGATTTTGGATTTTGGATTTTGGATGCTTCGACGCAGTTTACCCTGAGCCCTGAGCCTGTCGAAGGGTCGAAGGGATCAGCACAGGTTTTGGGTTTTGGATTGCGACCTTCTGTAGGGGCCATCCCCCGTGGTTGACCTGCGGGTAAAGATTCATTGGACAAGCATTTCAGGGGAATGAGCAACCTGGTTTCCGGAGTTTCCCTAGATAGCTTAACTATTTTCAGCATACCGCTTGACACAAATAAACTATACAGTTTAGTTTAGTTAAGGATCGAGCTAAACTAAACTGTATAGTTCAATAAAACAGGCTTCACCCCGGAGTTCACCCATGCTGCAAGCAACTAGTCCTTCCCCCACTACTAAAACCCCCATTCCTCGCTGGATGATGGGGGCGATCGTTGCTATCCTCGCCGTCAGTAGTGTGCCGCTTTATCATTTTTGGCGGCACTCTCAATCTGCTCCAGTCCCACTTGCCCCGCCTTCCAGTGTCCCTGAAATTAAGACCGTGACTGCCTTGGGCCGTTTGGAGCCAAAAGGAGAAGTAATTAAGCTCTCAGCCCCCACCGGCAATAGTGGGAATCGAGTTGAGCAATTGTTGGTGAAAGAAGGAGATCAGGTTCAGGTAGGGCAGGTGATTGCCATTTTGGATGGCCGCGATCGCCTGCAAGCAGCTTTGGAAAAAGCTCAAGAAGACGTGAGATCGGCCCAAGCAAAACTAGCAATCACCACCGCAGGCGCTAAACAGGGGGAAATTGCCGCCCAGCAAGCAGGGATTGCTCGCCTAGAAGCCCAACTACAAGGGGATGTGCGTGCCCAAGCTGCCAAGGTTTCCCGATTAGAGTCAGAACTACGAAATGCTGAAGCCGAATATAACCGCTATCAATCTCTGTACCAGGAAGGCGCGATCTCAGTTTCCAACCGGGATAGTAAGCGGTTGGCTTTAGAAACAGCGCAAAAAAGTCTCCAAGAAGCACGGGTCGTATTGAATCGAATTCAAGCGACTAGTCCCGCAGAGTTAAATCAAGCCAGAGCCACCCTAGATCGGATTGCGGAGGTGCGCCCCGTGGATGTGGCGGCGGACAAGGTGGCGGTGGATCGGGCGATCGCCGCCGTGAAACAAGCGAAAGCTGAGTTAGACCAAGCCTATGTGCGATCGCCCATCGCAGGTGAGGTGTTAGAAATCCATACCCGTTCTGGTGAGGTCGTGTCCAGTGATGGCATTGTTGAGTTGGGGCAGACCCGGCAGATGGTGGCGATCGCAGAAGTGTACCAAAGTGATATTAATCGGGTGTGTTTGGGACAGGGGGTGACGGTCACTAGTGATTCCATCCCAGGTGTGTTGCGTGGAACCGTGGAGCGAGTAGGTTCTCAAGTGCGTCGGCAGGAGATTGTCAACACAGACCCAAGTAGCAATATTGATTCCAGGGTCGTTGAAGTTCATATCGCCCTAGATCCACTATCTAGCCAGAAAGCGGCTAAATTCACCAATCTGCAAGTCAAGGCGGTGATTGAACGATGACGGGATTTATCCAATCTATCCAACGCCGCACCCCCCTGGGCTGGCTGCAATTGAGTCGCGAAAAAAGCCGTTTGTTGGTGGCGTTAGCAGGCATTGCCTTTGCAGATGTGTTGATGTTTATGCAACTTGGTTTCCAGACTGCCCTGTATGACAGCAATACCCGCCTCAGTCGCTCCCTCCAAACTGACCTGGTTTTACTGAGTCCCCAAGCCCGCAACATGCAGAACTTATCTACCTTCTCTAGACGGCGACTTTATCAAGCCATGGATGTTCCGGGGGTGAAATCCACATCTGCTCTGTATTCTGACCTCGTTCCCTGGAAGCATCCTGAAACCCGCCAGGAGACAAACATTCAACTGCTGGGATTTGATCCGGAGCAGCCCGCTTTTGATTTACCAGAAGTGAATCAGCAATTACACAAGCTAAAGCTGTCTGATACCATCTTCTTTGATCGCAATACCAGAGGGGATTACCAAGGGGCGATCGCTCAAATAAATCGGGGTCAAGTTGTAACCACCGAAATTAGAGGGCGCACCATCACCCTAAATGGACTCTTTACCGTAGGGGCTTCCTTTGCTGCCGATGGTAACTTGATTACCAGTGATCAGAACTTTTTATTACTATTTCCCAGACGAGAGGCGGCCAGTATCAGCTTAGGTTTGATTCAGCTTCAACCGGGTCATGACCCAGAGCAGGTAGCAGCAACCTTAAGAGATCATCTTCCCGATGATGTGAACGTGTTGACCCACCAGGGGTTTGTCAAATTTGAGGAAGCCTACTTACAGAAAACTAGTCCGATCAGCTTCATCTTCGGATTGGGTACGACAATGGCATTCATTGTGGGCGTGGTGATTGTGTATCAGGTGCTCTCCACGGATGTCAATGCCCACCTCAAGGAATACGCCACCTTTAAGGCAATGGGGTATCCCAATCGTTACTTACTGCTCGTGGTATTTGAAGAAGCAGTGATCCTGGCATGTTTGGGGTTTATCCCTGGGTTGCTCTTGCCCTTAGGACTTTACCAACTTGCCGCTAAAGCTACGGCTTTACCGATTTATATGACGGCAACGCGAGCATTCACAGTGTTAGTTCTCACCCTGATCATGTGTGGCATGTCTGGAGCGATCGCCACTCGCAAACTGCAATCTGCTGATCCGGCTGATATGTTTTAGGAGAACCCTATGGCTCAACCTGTTATCTCAATTCAAAATCTTGACCACTACTTTGGTCACGGTCAACTGCGTAAACAAGTACTCTTTGATATCACCCTAGAAATCAATACCGGGGAAATTGTCTTAATGACGGGGCCATCTGGGTCTGGTAAAACTACGCTCCTAACGCTGGTGGGTGGGTTGCGCTCTGCCCAATCGGGTAGCCTTCAGGTCTTGGGGCAAGAACTCTGTGGAGCCAGTTCCGGGGAACTCACCCTAGCGCGACGACACAACGGCTATATTTTCCAAGCCCATAATCTCCACCACAGTTTGACAGCGCTCCAAAACGTCAAGATGGGGCTAGAGGTACACAACCACCTTTCCCTGGAAGAAATGCAACAACGTTCCGCCGAAATGCTAGAGCAGGTCGGACTGGGCCATCGTCTTCATTACTATCCAGAGGATCTGTCGGGTGGACAAAAACAACGGGTGGCGATCGCCCGTGCCCTAGTAAGTCATCCCAAAATTGTCCTCGCCGATGAACCTACTGCCGCTCTCGATAGTAAATCCGGTCGAGATGTCGTAAATCTCATGCAAAAACTTGCCAAGGAGCAGGGATGTACGATTTTGCTAGTCACCCACGATAACCGAATTTTGGATCTGAGCGATCGCATCGTCCATATGGAAGACGGCAAACTAGTTAGCAACTCAACGTTACTCTCTGCCGCGTAGAGCAATAACCGAATTATGGGGTTGAGCGATCGCATTGTTCACAGGTCAGACGGCAAAATAGTCAGCAACTCAACTTTGCTATCTGCCGCGTAGAAAATGGAGAAAACGGGAATCGTAAAGTTATGTAAACTTATAGATCAAGCAAGTAAAAACTTATTCTTGACTCCTATGTCCCGTCGCTCCTTCCTCAGCTTTTTGCTAATCTGCTCCCTAGTATTCCTACCTTGGTTTGGCTTCGCTGCTGATGCTCTGGCATTGGGTGGGCCACTCCCACCGCTAGGGCAACCTGCCCCAGAATTTACGTTGCCCACCAATACAGGGGCAGGGCAGGTATCCCTTACGGATTATCGCGGCAAGTGGGTTGTCGTCTATTTCTACCCCAAGGACTTCACCTCTGGCTGCACCTTAGAAGCCCGACGGTTTCAGCAGGACTTACCGAAGTATTTAGCTAAAAATACGCAAATTTTGGGTGTTAGCGCGGATTCTGTAGATTCCCATGCCAAGTTCTGTGATTCAGAAGGTCTCGTTTTTCCCCTCTTAGCAGATACCGATGGCAAAGTTAGCAAAGCCTATGGTTCCTGGTTGGGTATTGCCTCACTCCGACATACATTTATTATCGATCCCAACGGAATCGTACAAGCACGCTACACCGGGGTGAATCCAGCAATTCACAGTAGCGAAGTTCTCGCCCGTCTGGATGAATTGCAGTCTACCTCTACCTGAAAATCTTAGGATTAGCTGATACTTAACTAACGTTTACCAGCGGTTCCTTAATTCAACGTTGCAATAAAAACCCCTACTTGATGAAGTAGGGGTTTAGCTTAATCCTTGTGTAGTATGGGTTTTGGGGTATGGGCGATACTGGATTTGAACCAGTGACATCCTCCGTGTGAAGGAGGCGCGCTACCACTGTGCTAATCGCCCAAGATTTACGATTATACCACAGGTTTTCTGCTGATGACTAGCCCACACAATAATTTTCGCTCCAAAGCGGGAAGAATGCCACGGGTCTTGTTTGGCGATCGCTATCCCAGATCATCCCTCAATCTGGTAATCTCCTGGTTTGATACCTTTTTCTGCTTCCTGGCAGTAGCGCGAATTATTCAAACCATTAACCTAAACCCGCTAAACCTGTGAACTATCGGAATCCTGCCCCTACCGTTGACATCATCATTGAAATGGTGGATCGACCTCACCGCCCCATTGTGCTCATTGAGCGACGCAATGAACCTTTCGGTTGGGCGATTCCAGGTGGCTTTGTGGACTATGGTGAGTCTGTAGAAGTAGCTGCCCGACGGGAAGCCCAGGAAGAAACTGAGCTATCGGTTGAGCT
Source organism: Leptolyngbyaceae cyanobacterium (assembly GCA_035285265.1). Lineage (GTDB taxonomy): Bacteria > Cyanobacteriota > Cyanobacteriia > JARCMD01 > JARCMD01 > JAYKHH01. The sequence continues at coordinate 7,892 of JAYKHH010000074.1, forward strand.
AATCGAGCAGTTCCATGTGTATTCTGACCCCAGCCGCGATCCTCGCAAACATACGTTGAGTATTGTGTTCATCGCCACTGCCAAGGGAGAGCCACAAGCTGCGGATGATGCGAAGGCTGTGGGTGTATTTGAGTTCTGGCGGATTCCAGAAAATTTATGCTTTGACCATAACCAAATCTTGCGAGATTATTGGCATTATCGCCATTACGGACTGCGTCCCCGATTATTTTAGAGGTCAAAAAGGTTAAACAAATGTCAAAACAGGTAATTCGTACCGATGCTGCTCCCTCTCCAGTAGGGCCTTATAATCAGGCGATCGCAGCCTCAGGTCAAATGGTCTTTGTAGCAGGTCAAATTCCCCTAAATGCCACCACGGGGGAAATTGTTGGCTCTGGAGATGTTGCTAAACAAACGGATCAGGTGTTAACCCACCTCGCATCGATTTTAACGGCGGCGGGAGCCAGTCTCGAAGATGTGGTGAAAACCACCGTGTTTTTAGCAGACATGAATGATTTTGCAGCCATGAATGCGGTCTATGCTCGTTACTTTGAAGCAGCGATCGCTCCGGCCCGTGCCTGTGTGCAGGTGTCCCGTCTTCCTAAAGATGTATTAGTAGAAATTGACTGCATTGCAGTGGTGCCCTAGGTAAACAGCTTCCTTTCAGACAAAACAACCAGGAGAAACCCCCTGGCTGTTTTAGCCTAAAAAGCGTGGATTCAATCTTGGTTAACGTGAATTCGATAGCCCGATTTTGTGTGCGCGAAGCGCACACAAAATCGGGTGTTTTGGGAGCTTTCGCTTTGCGAAAGCTCCCAAAACACCCTTTCGTCGAACTGACGTCCGGTTAGCATGCAAAATCCCTGTAGGGGCAGGGCATTGCCCTGCCCCAGTGTTTTACTTACAAGAAGGTATTACCTAAAGGTTGCGATTAAATAATGCCTGGGCCTTTGCCTCGACGATCTTTCTCCATCGTTAACTGACCTTCCTCGTCGTGCTGCAAGCCTTCTAACTCATGGGCACGCGCTTCCGTTGCAGCTTCTTCCTGTTCTCTTAAATCCCCTGGAACCTCAATATACATTTCAGGTTCAATGGCATAGTTATTCAGCAAACCTTCCTTGTCTACGGTGTAGCCACCCGTCGTATCGATGCTGTCATCATGAACGGGATTACCTGCCTCAAAGTTTTGATCCTGTTCCTGGGACGGTGTGTGCAGGAACTGGTCGCCTTCACGGTCATGACGAGCGCCTGTTTCTGCTGGGGTGATGTGGCGATCGTAGTGAGGCATCTCTGGATTGTCTTCAGGCAGGTTAATCTCTACTTTGTTATTGAGCATCTTATCTTCCATGACTACAACCTCAAAAGATTTCTTATATCAGCGAAAAGCTATTTGGCCTCACGCATGGATAGCCAATTTATGAGAGCTGCTATGGGAGCAAGGCTAATGCCCTACCCCCACAACTCCCTGCGCGATTCCTCAGCTTTTGTAGCCATGATTTCAGATTGTCTCGGCCCTCAGGTCACCCCCTAGTTAGAACTTAGAGCAACAACAGGACTATCTTTGCCCTCCGAGCTGACCAAGGAAGGACGGAAACAAAGATAGGCAAGCGGGCCTAGCAAGGGCACGAGGGCAAATGCCCAGAACAGGCGAGGATTATTCCAACCCCGACGCGCCATATCATCCCCTAATAGAGAGGGAAATACTAAAGTCAGGGTGCAAAAATCTAAGCTCATCAGATAGGGGAAAGATTGAGTTTGGCATTGGCGTACATAATCACCCCAATCGCCCAATAACAGGGCATAGGCTAGCAACCCTATCGTTGTAATGCTAAGGACAATGCCTGTCCAGCGAGAGTCTAAACTTTTCAGCAACCAATTTTTAACTTCAGGCACCTCTTGATTGGGTTTACGTAGAATTAAATAGGGTAAAAGCGCCAGGGCACCTGCACCATTAGAGGCAATCCAAAACGGCCAAGCTGGAATTTTTTGGGTTTTGCCATCCACAAAGATAAGGCAAGCGTAAATCATGGGCCAGACACCCATTAAGTTAAATAGACTAACCAAGTAGGGATTTAAGTCTGACCACTGACCTGTAATTAACTTTTGCACAACGGGTAGGCTGTCAGATTGATCAATAGGGGCTAACCAGAGGGTGTAGCTGACAAATGCCACCCAAATTGTCCCAAGAAGAATTTTTGTCACCATAAACTTAGTAGAGTGCTACTGCAATCCTAAAGGACTCAAGGAACCGGAAGCGAGATCGCACCGATTTTGCACGAAACCCTCAAGGCGATCGCTGTGTGCATTATCAGCCCTATGAGTCGATGGAACCAAAACCTGATCACTATTATTCTTAGAAATTCAACCCATGGAAGGGTGCGGTGCGTCCCTTAACCTGAACGAGTTTGTAAAGTTAGCGTCAGTTTCCCAAAAAAATGTGGCAAGGATAAAAGCAATCGTTGGTTGCTGAGAAATTCGACGGAGGGCTATCTCAGTCACGTCAAAGTTGGATGTAAAAGATAGCCCAAAGCATCGCCGAATCTGCGTTTTGATCAGTTTCAGGAATTTCCTAAAGAGGCAGCGCAGACATGATCCTAAATTGCCAGGAATGCACGTCGAATTTGAAGGGGCAGTTTTTAGCTGGCCTTCAAGTGCAATAGACCGACATCCTTATACATTTGGTTTTGCAGTGCGTAGCACTCTTCTAGGGTAATCACACCTAATTCGTACATCCGATCTACAAAATCGCTCAGTGGGGTAATTCCATTGACCTTGATCAGGAAGTCAATTGCGTGATGGCTTGCCTCAATGGCCTGCTGTTTAGAAAGAAGTGTCTCGGATACATCAATATTTCCATCTATCCTAGAACTCCAATAGCCATCAAGCTCTAAGGTAATCTGCACGCTGATGCCTTTGTACTTCCAGGTTAATGTATCTGTCATCGTTCGTCCTCCTTGTCGTGTCAGTCATGTGTAGGGCAATACTCCGGATGGCTATTGATGAGGCTACAAGCCTTGCAGAACAAAATCTCTGGCGAACACGTATTTAATAACTGTCAGGCATCAAATTGACTGACCTTATAAATAACCATCAGAGCTGATGTGCTAGGGGGCAGGGGATACAAGCCTTAAAATCCCATCCAGAGTATTGGTTAGTCCACAACTCTCGTTGAATTAGTTAATACAGTGCTTGCCATAGGCATTCCTTAAATATCGTCACCTTTTGTATCTGTAATGGGGGTGAAATCCGAGATCCGAGAAGAAATCCAGTCTAAACTTGAGCGAGAGCGAAATACAGCGATCACAAATGTCAATCAGGTACGAAGATTCCTTGATTAACCAGTTGACGATAGCCATCGCTTAAGAAGCCATAAACCCTCGTGGTGCGGGCCTCTGGAATGCGTAACCGTTCAGAAAGCAAATCGGATAACTAGATTTTTGATCGATACTGAAGATAAGACGATTGATTGTGCGTTTAGGTAAAACAGGAATGGATTTGCGTGTAACTGATACCCCTTACTTGAGTTGGTCAGGTGAGGGTCTAGCAATTGGATTGTTTGAAGATGCCGTAGACATTACGGGAGATCTGGCAGCGTTAGATGAAAAACTACTGGGCACACTGAAAGACCTGATCGCAGAAACTGAGTTTAAAGGCAAAGAAGGAAGTAGTGCATCGACACGAATTGGCGGGAGTAGCCCTGTTCGCAAGGTGATGCTTGTCGG
>JAYKHH010000075.1:0-8750 GCA_035285265.1 Leptolyngbyaceae cyanobacterium
TTCCCTACTTCGCAACATCCGCAAAGAGGGAATTTTGCTATGACCGATGAGCAATGAGAACTCCTCCTGAAAGCCCAACAAGTTCACAACCTTAATACCTGCTGGGATTTTTGCGTCACAGGCAATAAACACTGATTGTCCTTGGTTAATTATCAAGCTATTCCTATGCTTAATGCTTCAGATTTTCTGACGAGGATAGCTTGATAATTAAGTTTTCCTAGCTGGCTGATTATGGGACTGGAGTCAGAACCTTCTCAGCGATCGCACCATTCGCTTCTGGAGAATCCGCTTCCGTTGGAGGTACCACCTGCCAGAATTGGGGCAGATATTCAGACGAGTTTGCCAAAATGGTCTTGGCCTTGGAACTCCCCGTAGAATTTGCATGAGCCTGGATCAACTCTTTTAACTGCTGTTCTCCAGCAGCAGTAATTACCCGCTGTACCTTGACCACCTCTGGATTCACTTTGGTGGGGAAGCTGCCATCGGTCTCCAGGAAGTAGGCTAAACCGCCCGTCATGCCCGCTCCAACGTTTCTGCCAGTTTTGCCTAGAACCACAATCACACCACCTGTCATGTACTCGCAGCAGTGATCCCCAACCCCTTCTACGACCGCTTGGGCTTTAGAGTTACGCACCGCAAAACGCTCACCCGCTTGACCATTAGCTAGGAGGATGCCACCCGTTGCCCCATAGAGACAGGTGTTACCGATAATGACGTTTTCGGAGGGATTATAGGGGGCACTCGCAGGCGGCTTAATCGCAATTTCGCCCCCATGCATTCCTTTGCCCACATAGTCATTGGCTTCCCCTTCCAGGTTGAGCGTCATGCCAGGGAGGTTGAATGCACCAAAGCTCTGGCCGACACTCCCTTGGCAGTTGAGGGTGATATGTCCTTCAAAGCCTGTGTTGCCGTATTGTTTAGCGATCGCCCCTGCTAACCGAGTCCCCACCGTGCGATCGGTATTAATCACTTTGACAACCTTGGTCACAGTGGTTTGCTCACGAATCGCAGCTTGAATATCCGGGTCACTGAGTAGCTCGTCATCTAAGACGGGGCCATTGCTATGAACGGCTTCATGATTCAACCAGGAGCGATCGGTTCGGGCATCGGGTAGCTGAGTCAAGCAATCCAGATTCAGGGCTTGAGTCTTGGTCAATTGCACAGAATCGCGTACTTTCAACAAGTCAGCTCGACCAATCAGCTCTTGGAGGGAGTGATATCCGAGTTTTGCTAGGAGCGATCGCACTTCTTCTGCAATAAATTGGAAGAAATTCACCACATGCTCTGGAGTCCCAGGGAAGCGCTTGCGAAGGTCTTCTCGCTGGCTGGCAACTCCTACAGGGCAGTTATTGGTATGACAGATCCGCGCCATAATGCAGCCTTCCGCAATCATGGCAATGGAGCCAAAACCAAACTCTTCAGCCCCCATCAGAGCTGCCATCATCACATCCCAGCCTGTTTTAAGTCCACCATCGGTACGGAGGATGACGCGATCGCGCAACTGATTACTCATCAATACTCGGTGTACTTCCGTGAGCCCCAATTCCCAAGGGCCACCAGCATGTTTGATGGAACTGAGGGGCGACGCTCCCGTGCCGCCATCGTGCCCAGAGATCTGGATGATGTCCGCATTGGCTTTTGCGACCCCTGCTGCCACCGTCCCAATCCCAATTTCCGCCACTAGTTTTACCGACACCTGCGCCTTCGGATTAATCTGATGCAAATCAAAGATTAATTGCGCCAAGTCTTCAATCGAGTAGATATCGTGGTGGGGCGGTGGAGAAATCAGCGTGACTCCAGGCTTAGAGCGCCGCAGCATGGCAATGTAAGGGCTAACCTTCTTACCTGGTAATTGTCCACCTTCTCCAGGCTTTGCTCCTTGAGCCATCTTGATCTCAATTTGCTGGGCACTCGTTAGGTACTCTGGTGTGACCCCAAAGCGACCGGAAGCCACTTGCTTGATGGCAGAACTGGCAGTATCTCCATTCCGCAATCCCTTGAGGTGGGGAAAGAGAGGGGACTGCCCTGCTTCATCGACATCATCCAGCACGGGATACCTCGCCGGATCTTCGCCGCCCTCCCCAGAATTGGACTTGCCGCCAATCCGGTTCATAGCGATCGCTAGAGTTTCATGGGCGTCCCGTGACAAGGCCCCCAAGGACATACCTCCGGTGCAGAAGCGCTTCATGATGTCACTGGCAGGTTCGACCTCCGAGAGGGGAATGGTAGGGCGATCGGAATTGAAGTCGAGGAGATCTCGCAGGGCCGTTACCGGACGATTGGCTAATTGCTGCTGATACAGTTCGTAGTGATCGTAGTTCTTGTCCGCAACCGCCTTGTGCAGAGATTTCGCCATTTGGGGGTTATTCATGTGATACTCACCCCCCGGTCGATACTGCACAAACCCAAAGTTCTCTAATTTCTTGGCATTTAACTCTGGAAAAGCGCGGCTGTGGAAAGAAATCACTTCCTGGGCGAGTTCAGCTACACTTAACCCTCCCAATCGAGAGGTGGTGCCCGCAAAACCCAAGTTCAAAAGATCAGGGCCAATCCCGATCGCCTCAAAAATTTGGGCACCGTGGTAACTGGTCAAAAGCGAGATACCCATCTTCGAGAGGATCTTGAGGAGCCCTTCCTCAACAGCATGGCGATAATTGTACTGAACTCCGGTCAGGGGAAGATCCTTGAGGGTGCCCCGTGACCTTAAGCTCTGGGTTTTGGCATCCCCCCACCACTGACGCACCGTTTCTAGGGCCAGATAGGGACAAATGGCACTGGCCCCATAGCCAATCAAGCAGGCAAAATGATGGGTGCTCCAGCATTGGGCGGTATCCACAATCAAGGACGCTTTCATGCGGAGTCCCTGATGGATGAGGTGATGGTGAACGGCTCCCACAGCCAACAAGGGGGGAATATAGCTGGAATCTGCACTGAGTTTTTCCAGATTTCCAGTTTTGCCGAGGCGATCGCTCAGGATCAAAATCTTCTTGCCAGAGCGTACAGCGATTGCGGCGGCTTCACAGAGCGCTGTTACGGCTTGCTGCAATCCCCCCGGCCCCGTAGCAATCTCAAACAAAGTCGAAAGCTTGGCAGATCCCAACTCAGAGGCTTGGATTTGCTCTAGCTCAACCTCGTTCAAAACTGGAGAATCCAACTTAATTAAACTGGCATACTCCGGTTTTCCCGTTTCCAACAGGTTGCCCCGTTCCCCTAACTGGGTAGTTAAGGACATCACCAGACTTTCTCGCAACGGGTCAATGGGGGGATTGGTTACCTGAGCAAACCGCTGCTTGAAGTAGTCATAGAGCAAGTGAGGGCGCTCTGAGAGCACCGCCAAGGGAATGTCATCCCCCATGCAGAAAGTTGGCTCCTTACCCTGGGCAGCCATTTCGTGAATCACCATCTCCACATCCTCCGACGTATAGCCAAAGGCGGTTTGATGGCGGAGTAGCTCTTGGCTATCCAGTTGGGTCGCTTCCAAGAAAGCCTGAGGCGGCAAACTGTGCCGATGTTCTTGCAACCATTGACCGTAGGGATGACCACTAGCCACTTGTTGCTTGATTTGCCAATTTTTCAAAACCTCGTTGGTTTCTAAATTCACGGCAATCATCTGCCCTGGCCCTAGGCGACCCTTTTCCATTACCTCGGTTTCCGGCAGATCCACAACCCCCGCCTCCGAAGCCACCACCACATACCCATCTTGGGTAATGCTGTAGCGAGCTGGACGTAAGCCATTGCGGTCTAAGGTAGCTCCCACCATCTTGCCGTCACTAAACACGAGGAGCGCTGGCCCATCCCAGGGTTCCTGAATGCCACTGTAATACTCGTAAAAATCAACAATTTCTGGGTATGGGTCTAAGTCCGGCTGATTTTGATAAGCCTCTGGCACCATGATCATCAAGGACTCTAGGGTTGTCCGACCAGAACGAGCTAGCAACTCCACAACGTTATCTAGGTTCGCTGAGTCGCTATTCTCTAGATTGACCACGGGTTTGAGATCCGATAGGCGATCGCCCCAGCAATCCTGTTCCAAATCGGCTTCCCGCGCCATCATCCAGGTGACATTACCTAGAAGCGTATTAATTTCTCCGTTATGTCCCAACAGGCGCATGGGTTGCGCCAAAGGCCATTTGGGCATGGTATTGGTGCTAAAGCGACGGTGATAAACCGCAAAGGTGCTTTGATAGCTCGGATGCTTGAGGTCTTGGTAAAAATCTCCCAGGATCGCGGAACGGACCATCCCCTTATAAACAATGGTGCGGTGAGAGAAGGAGCAGACATAAAACTCCTTTAATCCCTCAGCAATTTCTGGGGTAGCTGCTTGCTGGCTAGCGCTAACAACCAATCGCTCCATCCGTTTACGAGCTAGGTAGAGGTGCCGCTCTAGCTCCTCTTCCGGTAATCCCTGAGCCTCAACGATCACTTGCTCAATTCTGGGTTGACCTTGCCGTGCTTGCACTCCCAAAACTTCTGGACTGACTGGCACTACGCGCCAACCGATGAGTTGTAAATCCTCTTCCTGTAGGACTGTTTCGACGGCCTGACGGGCGATCGCTGCCGTTGCTTCATCTTGGGGCAAAAATATCATCCCCACCCCCGTCCGAGTGGGAACTAGGGCTGGTAATCCCAAGCTAGCTGCCCATGCTTGGAGTAATTCCCAAGGAATGGCCGTCAATACCCCTGCCCCATCCCCTGAATCTTGATCTGCACTACAACCCCCTCGATGCTCCAAACATCCCAGGGCCAATAATGCCTTCACAACTAGATCATGGCTAGCCCGACCCTGCTGATCGGCGATAAAACCCACACCGCAAGCATCCCGTTCCTCCACCAACCAGGGGAACAGGCCATCTTGACGATGCTTCATTTCAGTTGGATTGGTGCTCATGTTACCCATGGGATGGCTCACTTTCATAAGTTAGAGGTTGGTGTTAGAGATTATGTCTCTCTACTCGTAGTATTTTAAATAGAGTTGACTGTAGGGAAAAAAGCTAAGGGAAAGATGTAAAACTCCAACACTAGGAGGTGGTTGAGTCTACTTGCTAGCCCAGCCAGAGTATCCTGAGATTAACCTGTAAATCGGAATTCTCTCAAGCGTAGCAGGTACCAAATCTGACTACCCCCACGCCGCCAGTACTCGATCACTCCAAGGATGAGAATACCTGTCAACTTAGCTATTCAAGCCACACGCAGAAGAACCTACTCATTCTGCTGTAGGGATATTCTAACTAACTGGGATAGACAAAAAAGAATGGAACAAGACCATTCTAGAAATTCCTTAGGCCCAGTCATCTTCCTAGGTTTGCTGCAGACCTTCACAGTAACCTTAATGAGCCCAACCTGCGTCTAGAAGATTCTCCGGTGATTAGCCAGGTTCTTGCCTGGGCAAACTAAACCTTATGCAAAATTCCCAGTCCTCCAAGACTCAGCGAACCATGATCAAAGATGAAGTTTCTCGATTGAGATTCAGTCTGTATGAAGTATGGTTCTATTTTAAGAGGTTATCCAACCCCCTGTTCCTCTTTCTACTTCTAGCAGGATCATTGAGTCTAGCCTCTTCTTCCGGGCAAACAGATGCTGTTTTGGCAGAACAGGCAGAGCCGATTCTCAGTCAACAAACTCTTCCTAGTTCTACCCAAGCGTTACCCGCCCGCAGGTCTACCCAGTTAATCCAGCAAGGAAGTCAGATCTCTTTAAACGGTCGGCTCTTGCAAGGATTTTGGAGCCAGCGGCAAGCGGGCGAAGATGCAAATCAGATGAGCATCGGGATTAGCGATGCTGGGTTAATGCGGCTATTGGGTGCAGACCTCTTAGATACCCAAGAGGTAGATGCACAACCCGTACAGTGGTTTTCCCAGAGTTTGCTACCCACCTGGTTTACGGGTCAATATCGGTATCTAGACATCCAGGAATTAGCAAACCAAGGCAATTGGCAAGTTCAGCCGGATGGAGATATTCTGCGACTTTCTTCGCCAACGGGTCGGATTTTAGAGATTAGACAAGGTCGGCAGCCTTGGGGGCAGAGGTTTGTAATTGAGCTAGATCAACCCATACCCTGGCAAGCAGATGTTTTAACTTCTCCCAAGCCTGTCGCTTTAACTTCGCAACGTTCTTTGAGTCTCTCCAAACGTCCTCAAAGACTACAAGGTCAAGAGCTAGTGATCACCCTAGACGCAGTTGCCGACCCAGCTTTAGTCCAACGCTTTCGCCCCATCCCTACTCCGCTTCTTCCTGGTATTGCCCCCAGTAATTCTCTGGTCACGCTAGAAACAAGCAGGAACCAAACTCAAATTCGTCTGAATCTGCCCCAAAACCTCAATCCCCAGATCTCTACCCTGTCAAATCCCGCTCGTTTGGTCATTGATCTGCGACCAGACGCTTGGATAGAACGTGATATTCTTTGGGCACCGGGTGTACGCTGGCAGCAGAAAATTCTCAACTTGGGGTCGTCACGATTTCCAGTGGTGTGGCTAACTCTAAATCTGCAGCAACCAGGTCTCAAACTCGAACCCATCTGGGGCAGCCCTGGAACCTTGGTAGGTATTACCCCGCTCATCCAAATGGCCCAGCAGTGGCAGGTGGCAGGGGCCATTAATGGTGGTTTTTTCAACCGTAATAACAAGCTACCGTTGGGAGCAATTCGGCGGCAGGGACGCTGGATTTCCAGTCCGATTTTAAACCGGGGGGCGATCGCCTGGAACGACACCGGAGAAGTCATTATGGGTCGTCTGAGCCTTCAGCAAACCCTCATCACTTCAGGGGGACAGCGTCTTCCTGTTCTGTCCCTGAATAGTGGCTATGTGCAGGCAGGATTAGCTCGTTACACCTCAGATTGGGGCAGAACCTATACACCGATCACCGCCAACGAAATTATCGTCACCGTTCAAGACAATCAGGTGATCGGACAGCAACCAGGGGGGGAGGTTGGAAAAGCCCTGTTTTTGATCCCCTCCAATGGTTATCTATTAGTCGCAAGGTCCAATCGAGCGGCTGCGATCGCCCTACCCATGGGCACAGATGTACAAATTCAGAGTGCCAGCGTCCCCTCAGACTTTGATAACTATCCGCAGGCGATCGGGGCAGGCCCCCTCTTAATCCAAAATCGTCGAATTGTTTTGGATGCTAGGGCAGAGCAATTTAGCAAAGCGTTTATCAACGAAACTGCGGTACGGAGTGCGATCGGCAGCCAGGATGGGGGAACCCTGCTAATAGCAACCGTTCAAAATCGCCTGGGCGGAGTTGGTCCCACCCTTGCTGAAGTCGCTCAAATCATGCAGCAGCTAGGAGCAGTCAACGCTCTTAATCTGGATGGTGGCAGTTCTACAACCCTGCACTTAGGAGGGCAACTTTTAAATCGTTCACCCCGTACCGCAGCACGAGTCCATAACGGAATTGGGATATTTATTCAGCCTCGTCCATAGCATTCTGCCAGGAAAATCTTGAGAGTCGAAGTCCCTCAGAATTCAACCTCTATCCAGGCTTTTGATTTTAGCGCCCCTTCCAAGTGCAGTTAACCGAACACCAACAATGGATGAGCATAATTACAGGGATGCACTAAGACCGTTGGCCCAAAATCACTGTTTTTACAGAAGTAAACCGTGTTTTCGCGGTAGAGCTGTATTTGTAATTTAAAGGAGATTTAAAGTTTTTGGCCCATAAGTGAAGAGTTCATGTAGATTGGCACTTCTGAAGCCTAGATTGATGACGATCCCCAGGAAAGATTTGCTATTTTGGTTCAGGTATTCAGGCGTAAATTTTTATATAAATAGTAAAGAAGTAAAGATCAGCGTTCCTATCCTGCTTGTAGGTTGTATTCGGTCTCGTCCTGCTTAGGGTTTTGAAAAGTTTTTTAAGGAGAAATCAATGGTTCAACTTCAACAAGAAGTTCCTCAGGCTCCTAGCCTCCCTTCACCCATCAAAGGGGTTGCAGCAACGGAATTACGTCCCTGGGGATCTTTCACCATCTTGGAAGAAGGACGAGGCTATAAAATCAAGCGCATTGAAGTGAAACCGGGTCACCGCCTCAGCTTACAAATGCATCACCACCGCAGTGAGCACTGGATTGTGGTTTCTGGTACTGCCAGGGTGACCTGTGGAGATAGTGAGATCATGCTCGCCAGCAATCAGTCCACCTATGTTCCCCAATGTACCAATCATCGCTTAGAGAATCCTGGTGTCATTCCTCTAGTTTTAATTGAGGTTCAAAATGGCGAGTATTTGGGCGAAGATGATATTGTGCGCCTGCAAGATGATTATGCTCGCACAGAATCATCCAGAAAATAGTCCTCTAGAAAAGGGCTCTCTAGAAAAGAGTCATCCATAAAAAGAGTCGTCCATGATTCACCTGAGTAAAGCTGCCATTCGTGAAATTCTGCGTCTGCAGTCTAGGAATCAGACCTCAGGCGCATTGTTTCGTCTTGGAGTTGAAGCCAATGGCTGCTTAGGTCTGTCCTATACCATGGGTTTTGATACGGTCGTCAGCTCCACTGACCAGATATATGACTGTGAAGGGATGTCAGTTTTGGTGAATTCCCAAGATTTGCAGTATGTTCGAGGTCTGACCCTAGATTATTCGGAAGACTTGATGGGGGGCGGATTCCGCTTTGATAATCCCAACTCGGTTCAAAGCTGTGAATGCGGCAACTCCTTTGCAATGCCTCAAACAGTCTCTCATCAATAGGACTTACACAGTGGCCATGAAGATTAGGGGTGTTGGGGGTTTTTGAAGGGCTGCAGCCCTTCAAAAACCC